>NZ_JAYGHM010000089.1:0-27321 GCF_034931125.1 Rivularia sp. UHCC 0363
CTAGAACTTTTGGACGAAATTGAGCAAGAATTAAATCTACAGACTTATGCGGTAAACTGGCCGATTGGTATGGGCGATCGCTTTAAAGGTGTGTTTGACCGTCAAGAGCAAAAAATTCACTTGTTTGAAAGAAGCGCTCACGGTAGCAAAGAAGCGGCAAATACCATAGTTGATTTAGGTGATGCCAAGATTGAAGAGCTTTTAGAACAAGACCTTTATCATCAACTTAAAGACGATTTGGAACTGTTGGATGGAATTGGTCCGGAATTGGACATCGAGTTAATACGTCAAGGCAAAATGACCCCGGTATTTTTCGGGTCAGCGATGACTAACTTTGGTGTGGAACTATTCCTCAAGAATTTTCTGAAATACGCGCTCAAACCGGGTACCCACAACAGCAGTTTAGGCGAAGTTCCGCCGACTTACCCGGATTTTTCGGGTTTTGTGTTCAAGCTGCAAGCCAATATGGACCCCAAACATCGCGATCGCGTGGCATTTATCCGTGTATGTACGGGTCGCTTTGAAAAAGATATGACAGTCAGCCACGCTCGGACTGGTAAAACGGTGCGTTTATCTCGTCCGCAAAAATTGTTTGCTCAAGAACGGGAATCTATTGATGAAGCTTATCCCGGCGATGTGATTGGTTTAAATAATCCTGGTGTTTTTGCAATTGGCGATACAATTTACACTGGTAAAAAATTAGAATATGAAGGTATTCCCTACTTTTCACCTGAGTTGTTTGCCATTCTCAGAAATCCCAATCCTTCAAAATTCAAGCAGTTTCAAAAAGGGATTACGGAATTGCGCGAAGAAGGAGCGGTGCAAATCATGTACTCCGTGGATGAATCCAAACGCGACCCAGTTTTGGCAGCAGTCGGTCAGCTACAGTTTGAAGTGGTACAGTACCGTTTGGAAAACGAGTATGGTGTAGAAACTATTCTAGAACCTTTGCCTTATAGCGTTGCTCGTTGGGTAGAAGGAGGTTGGGAAATCTTGGAGAAAGTGGGACGTTTATTCAACACCACCACCATGAAAGACAGTATGGGACGACCAGTATTACTATTCCGCAACGAATGGAACACTCAGCAATTACAGCAAGACCATCCGGAATTGAAATTAACTGCTATAGCTCCCGTATCCGGACAAACATCAACTTCCGAATTGTAATTACCGCAGGAAAAATGTAAGTATCGACGGGCCATAAGCCCGTTTAAAAATTATTTTACAGCAGTTTGCAAATAAATGAGGTACATTCCCCTACTCCCTTATAACGATATGTCTTGTACTTCACTCAAATGAAATCGGCTGTATGTAACCTTCCAAGAAACAAATAGCAAATTAATTTACGAATACAATTAAGAATCCCAAAACTTAAAAATGTAACTTTTTTAAACGCGCTTAGTGAGAGAATATTTATGTCTTCACCTTCCAAATCATCTTTGAAGGCTGGCTTAGCTGCCCTAAAACAAGAAGATTACCATAGAGCAAAAATCATCTTAGAAAAAGTTGCAGCTAATAATGATGATATTCATCAAAGCTTACAGGCCCAAGTTGGTTTAGTTGCAGCTTATTCTAACAGCGGCGAAATTGAGATGGCGATCGCGGTGTGTGAATCTCTCACTCAAAGCAATAATTCTCAAGTCAAGCAGTGGGCCCAAAAATCTTTAAAACAACTGAGAAAAAAATACCCCGATTTAAACACAGAACCATATTCAACCGGATTTGTGGCTTTTGAATCGTCAAAAGAGGAATTAGAGAAATTAGATAAAGTTGAAGAGCAATTGATTTCTTTATCTACTCCACCACCCCCACCACCTCCTCCATCATTTTTAACTTCGCAACCGATAGATATATCAAAAGAAAGAACCGCACAGACCCTTGACCAACCTCGTAATGCCGATCAAAAAAATGCCAATCCAGTACAAAAGAACCAGCGACTTGATTGGCGATTGGGAAAAAGAGCAAAGGTATGGCAACCATTACCAAAACGAAATTTTATTCGCTTGCAGTTGTTAGGGATTGGAACCTTTATTGCTTTGTTTTGGGTTGTGCGATCGTTGACTATGTTAGCAATGAAATTAATTAACGATACTTTAGTTACGCTGCCATTTTTAGAACCCATACAGTTTTTATATAAAAATCCCACCTTTTTTCTACTGAGCGTATTTACGATATTAATCGCTGTTTCACCGTGGTTGCTTGACTGGCTACTATGTAGATTTTACGTAAAAAAAAGTTTAGATAGAGTTACTTTAAATACTTATTCGCCGGAATCAGTGCGAGTACTGCAACGCTACTGTCAACCCAGAGGCTGGAGCTTACCCAAGTTAGGAATTTTACCGATCGCAGCACCGATCGCATTTACTTACGGTCATTTACCTCGTACCGCTTGTATTGTAGTCAGTCAGGGACTTTTAGAGCAGCTAGCAGATGATGAAATAGCCGCGATCGTTGCTTCTCAATTGGGGCAAATCGCTCGTATAGATTGTGTCGTGATGTCTGTAATAGTGGCGATCGCGATTCCGGTTTATCAACTATATCAACTGATTTGCGATCGAGCCGATAAAATATCTAACCGCATGGGACGTACAGTTCTAGGAGTTATTGGTAATGGTGTTTATGCAATTTGGTTTTTGCTCGCAGGAACTGGTTTATGGCTATCTCAAAGAAGAATTTTCTGGAACGATAGAATTGGTGCGGAAGTTACGGGAAACCCTAACGGATTGATTCGCGCTTTGCTCAAAAGTGCTATTGGCATTGCTGATGATATCACTAAGTCAGAACAAACACCTTGGCAGTTGGAAACTTTAAACCTGTTAATCCCAGTTGGCTACAAACAAAGTTTATGGTTGGGTAGTATTACTCCAAACACCACCTTTGAATCGTTGTTAAAGTGGGACTATCTCAATCCCTATCGGCAATGGTTTTTAATTAATAACAGTCATCCCTTAATGGGGGAACGTTTGCAAGAACTATGTAAAATAGCTTATAACTGGCACGTTGAACCCGAACTATATCTGGATAGTCAATCTTTAAAATTGAAGCGTCAGTCATTTTTGTTGCAAATTTCTCCGTTTTTAGGCATTTTAATTGGTGCAGCATTAGCCTTACTTTTTTGGTTGGCTTGGCACGCAGCATTTGCAGTACATTTAATTAACCTCAAGTGGATATACGACGATTGGCAATTCGCTACGGGTTTTATGCTAATCGGTTTTAGTCTCGGCATTTTAATTAGAATGAATTCCTTATTCATTAATATCAAACCCAAAGATGTACAAACCTCGGAGTCTTTGCTGGAATTGTTAATAAATCCAGCCACCTTACCCATAGACAGTACCCCAGTAGAACTTTCCGGAAAATTATTAGGTCGTCGCGGTAGCAGCAACTATTTAGGACAAGATTTGATCCTCCAAGTCGGTTCAAATTTAGTTAAATTACATCATGTCTCCTGGTTAGGACAATCTGTCAACGTCCAAGACTTTATCGGTAGAAGCGTTTCCGTCACTGGCTGGTTGCGACGAGGTGCAACACCTTGGCTGGATATTCAAACTTTAAAAACTCAAAGCGGCAAAATGGTCAACAGTCCCCATCCAATTTGGTCTACTATTTTGACGGTAGCGGCTTTTGCTTATGGTGCTTACATTGTTTTGACAGGCTAATCAATTATCAGCGCCTCGTAAAATCTTTTTGTAAATAAAAGTTGCGATAACTTAAACAAAGTGTTACATTTATTAACAATAAGTAAGATGACCCTAAATAACCGAGCTTCAAGCTCAGCGATAGATAAGGCTGCTTGCGCTATTCATCCCCCTTTCGTCGTTCCAACACAGCAGGAATTAAACCAGTTGCTGGCTGGTTTTTGTTTCTTGAAAGGGTTTGCTTCATGAAAAAAAAGTATTGTATGCTACTATGCATTAAATACTTAGCCAATTTGTGTGTATTGAACTAGCTCTGCTCAGAATACCGTGATATTGTAGGAAATGGTGTCTAAATCTTCATAATAAAAGAACATTGAATAAGTTTTGTTTTGCTAGAAGTTGAATGCAGAATTTATCGTTTTCACGATCAAAGTGTTTGTGCTTTTGAACGTAGGCTTTCACGTAAAAAAAATTAGCTTGGGAAAACTGTATTGTAAAGATTGACAGTTTATAGTAAAAAGATTGTTTGCGACGGTGTTATTCAATAACATATGTCTGTCATCTTTTGAACCAAGTTTTTTTTAACCCGCTCATCTTCATCTAAATACATTAGAGGTTCTTTCATGTCCATTCGCCTATACATAGGCAATTTGCCTAAAGAAGAGATAGATAAATCAGAATTGCAAGAAGTTTTTGCTGAGGAAGGCAGCAGTATTACTACCAAATTAATTAAAGACCGTAAGACTGGCAAATGTCGCGGCTTTGGTTTTATGACTGTAAATAACGATGAACAAGCCGACCAAATTATTGAAAAATATAACGGTCTAATGTTCAAAGATTCTCCTATTAAGTTGGAGAAAGCATTACCTCGCAGCAAAAATGGTGAGGAAGGAGAAGAACAACCGCTTTCTCCGCAAACTTCAAATACACCAGCACCAACTCCTGTTGCTAGTGGTTCTAGCAATGTCGGTGGTGCTAGTAAAAAAGCTAAAAAATCTCGTCGCGGCGGTGGTGGCTCTAAAGATACAAGTAGTGTAGGGGTTTCGTCGTCGTCATCAGATGGCGGAGTTCATCCAGATCCTCGTTGGGCTGCGGAGCTAGAAAAGTTAAAGCAAATGCTTGCCGCGCAAACTACCAACTAAGCGATTTAACAAGTTAAAAATTAAAAATCATTTATTTTGGTTTTTAATTTTTAATTCCCAACTTTATGTTCAACCTTGATAAATTATTGAGGTTTGTTCTCACGTCTTGTACTATATGCGGTACGCTGAGAAATTTTACTGATGTAAAGTGTTTGTTATCTTACTAAGAATATTTATTAGTTGTGAATTGCGAATTGACAATTTCTTGGTCAATAAGCATTCCCAACCGAATCGTTAATAAGAGCTTTTAAGCTTTTGCGCGGGCAATTTAGCATCAAATCAATTTGGAAAATATTATTATAAGAAAAATGCTGTACGAAGTCGGCTTCCGCAAAACCCCGTGTTTTAAACCGGGGATGAAAGCTAATCGCAGGTTTTAACCCGCCCTAAAATATGCTATTACTAAGTGACATTAGAGGGAGTGTGAGCTAGAAGCTCGTTCGTGATTACTCCTAAAAGCTGATTTATTAATAGTGAGCTAGAAGCTCGCACTACAAAACTTGGATTGCCCATAATAATTAATGCGATCGAGTACCAGTGGTCGATTGGATTAAATTTGATTGGTTTTCATCGCAACCCGTCGGAGGTTGAAAACCCCCGTCTAATAGCGAAAGTCCTATAAATAGGACTGAAATACAAGCCTTCAAAATTGATGAAATGAACTACTATTACTCCACCACATTAATTTTGCGGGGTAAAACATTCGTAGTGCGACCATCTTGGTCGCTCGTTACAATTAGCGAGCAAGATGCATGTCCTTACGGACACGCTGCGCTACCGCACTACGAAAATTTTATCCATCAAAATTAATGATATGAACTACTAGTGAATTTAGTATCGCCTTATACAAAAACTAAATCATTACAAAATCGTATATTATCCATACATTTATATTATTAGATAAATATTTATTAATACACTTAAAGTACTTTAGCTAAAATATGAGAATTTTTAGCAAAAGGTATTGGAAGGTACAACTTACTTTTTAATTCCATAGTATGTATACTTAATTACACACTTAATCGAAAAAAATGTGGATCTCATATCTATGCACTTTAAAAATTAAACATTAATTTACTTTTTTGATTTCCAGGATTTGCATAAAAATACATACACTGCTGTAATATTTAACTCATAAATATCATATTTATAAACAAGATGAATTTGAGTTTTAAGTTGCAAACAACACTCTTAATAATAATTAATAGCAATAATTATCAGTAGAAATAAGGCATATTTTGGATAAAAAGCGATAAAAATATAGTTGTATCAATACAGAATTCATCAATATTATTACTGAGGTGATAACAGTAAAAGTAATGACAGAAATATAAAAAAAAATCACATATTAAATTAAAATAAAAGTTACATGAAAATTTACAAAGATTTCGGTCTTTGGTATTGACGCTTTTGTAAGCAGTTACCCGTAGACCAAACACATCTCTTAACCAAAAAACTATGAACCTCGCAACAGAAAAACGCATCGCCTTGATTTCTGTCCACGGCGATCCAGCGATTGAAATAGGTAAGGAAGAGGCTGGAGGGCAAAACGTTTACGTTCGTCATGTAGGGGAAGCATTAGCTGAACTTGGATGGCAAGTTGATATGTTTACCCGCAAAGTTAGTGTAGAGCAGGAAGATATTGTTTGGCATTCTCCAAATTGTCGGACAATTCGTTTAAAGGCTGGTAATGTTGATTTTGTGCCACGAGATAATCTTTTCGGGCTTTTGCCAGAATTTGTAGACAATTTCCTGAAATTTCAAGAAGAGAACGCAGTTATATATCATTTGATCCATAGCAATTACTGGCTATCTAGCTGGGTTGGTATGCAGTTAAGACAAAGACAAGATAGTCAGCTCGTACATACATATCACTCATTAGGAGCGGTTAAGTACAATACTATAAAAACTATTCCTTTAATTGCCAGTACTCGTTTAGGAGTTGAAAAACAAGTATTAGAAACGGCACAAAGAATTGTTGCAACTTCGCCACAAGAAGAAGAACATATGCGTACCCTTGTTTCGACGAAGGGAAATATTGATGTAATTCCTTGCGGTACGGACATTGAACGCTTTGGTCGCGTTGACCAAAAGACAGCGAGAACGGAGTTAGGGGTTAGTCCCGAAACTAAGCTTGTAATGTACGTCGGACGTTTTGACCCACGCAAAGGAATTGAAACTTTGGTCCGTGCTGTGCGAGAGTCTGAGTTATTTGGTTCGGAAAACTTGAAGTTGATGATTTGTGGGGGTAGTCGTCCCGGTCAAAGCGATGGTGATGAATGCGATCGCATCAAGAGCATTGTCGCGGAATTAGGAATGAGTCAGATGACCCAATTCCCCGGTCGTATTAGTCAAGAAGATTTGCCATTTTACTATGCTGCGGCTGACGTTTGCGTTGTTCCCAGCCACTACGAACCTTTCGGACTAGTAGCTATCGAAGCAATGGCAACCTTTACACCAGTAGTTGCAAGTGATGTTGGCGGACTTCAGTATACTGTTGTTAATGAAGAAACTGGTTTATTAGCACCACCGCAAAATGTTCCAGCTTTTGCAAATGCGATCGACCGAATTTTACTGGATGCAAGTTGGGGTGAACAACTAGGTCAAGCTGCAAGAGAGCGCGTTGAAGCTAAATTTAGTTGGGATGGGGTTGCAATGCAATTAAGCGAACTCTATACAAGTTTGTTGCAGCAATCTGTAGAACAGCCAATGTTAGCAAGCAGTTAATCGTTTACACATATAAGTAGTGGGGAATCGGTAATTGCTTGGCAGCATTTCTTTTAATTAATTGTTATTGCCGATTACCCATTATAACTTTACGACTTTACCGTACAAATAAATAGTACAGAAGAAGCAAGAGCGAATCGAAGATATACTGAGCTTTTTAAAAATCTGCGGATATATTCTATGTTTATTTACGTATTTATATCGATATAAACTTTAAATACTTAATTTTCTGATTAGATATAAGTATTATTTTAAAATCAAGTTTAAGTGTTTTTCCTTAATACGGGTAAATACTTAATTTGAAATAGAAGTTTCAATGAAACATAGAGTTTTTTCTCGACATTAGACTTAATAGAGTTTTAACTAGATACATAAGCAACTGAAACCTAAAACAGTTACTTTTAAATTGATGCTATCAACTTTTACAAAAGAAAGATGAACCAAATTGCATTAATTTAAATTTAAACATTAGTAAAGGTTTTGCATAGTTTTTTGATTAAGTAGCGGTCGTGTTATTAGGCATACATATGACTGTGAAAGTTAATTTGGCAATTTTTAAAAAGAAGCTTTAAAAGGAATAAAATGTTTAATAAAAATCAGACAATCAACGTACAGAATTCGCTTTATGCTTTAGGTATTACTGCTCTTGGTTTATTTATAATCCCGGAGTCGGCTCAAGCTTTGACTGTCATTAATCAGACGAACTTTACCGATACAGATTTCAATCAGCAAATAACAGATAAGAAATTTTCAGAATTATTTGTTGCTGAAGGAAGAATTGGTGGTAAAGCTACTTATGAATTAAGTATTAATGATGATGTTCTCAAAGGAGCTACACCTGTCACAAAAGAAGAGTTTAATTGGAAAAGCGGTGAAAAATATGACTTCAGCTTAGAATATGACGGAAGTATGGTTAACTATATTCTTGGCGGTAAAACACTTAAGTCCACTAATTTTAAAGGTTCAATAAACAGTATTTTCTTCCGTACTAGTGCTTGGCAAAATACCACAACTGCTCTGACTGACTTAATGTTTAACGGTGGTGCAATTGGTAGCTTAACTTCTAACTTAAATGATAGTAGAGATATTGACTATCTTCAACTAAAAAATATATCTTCCCCCTTTAAAATTACAGGAAAAGCGTCCATGAGTTGGACGGGTACAGCACCGAAAAATTCTCAGAATGCGTTTCAAATTAAAGTCGGTAATTCTCCCAAAAGAAAAGTACCCGAACCTGGTACAACAGGGGCAATATTCTTAACTGGAATGACTGGTTTAGGGTTGAGTAAAAAGAAGAAACAAGAAGCCTAAATCTATTGGATTAGAAACTGATTAAAAACTTGTTTATTGTCTTCCCCCTAAAGTAAGTTAATTAAACAAATGCACGCTTTAAAGATATCTACATCTAAAGGCGTGCATCTGTTGTTTTAATCGAGCTATACTTACCGAAATAAACGCTTTCACAAAAATCATCGCTGTGCAAACATTTGACTTTACTACTTTGAGTGCAGTTTGCAGCGATATCCGTGCTAACTGGCTACCATCGCGCTTAGAACAAGTTTATCAGCGCGATCGCTATACTATTACAATTGCACTCCGGACTCTCAAATCGCGGGGTTGGCTAGAAGTTTCTTGGCAACCCCAAGCTGCTCGCATTCATATCGGTTCTCCACCACCGCGATCGCCAGATACATTCACGTTTTCTCAACAATTGGTTCACCAGTTAGGTAGTTTAGCGTTGGTGAAAATTGAAACAATTGCTCCTTGGGAACGTGCGATCGATCTACAATTCGCTCGTCGTCCGGGAGAGCAAGCTTTATACCATCTGTATGTAGAAATCATGGGCAAATACAGCAACGTGATTCTTACAGATGCCAAAAATATAATTATTACCGCTGGTCGTCAAGTTAGCGAACAAAAATCAAGCGTTCGTCCCATTTTAACTGGAGATGTTTACCAAAAACCACCCAGCCTGACTGCTGCAATTCCCATTTTGGATGAATCTCAAGAAAATTGGCAAGAAAAAGTCAGCTTGATACCGGGAGCAATTAAACGTCAGTTACCTAAAATTTATCGTGGTGTTTCTCCTGCTTTGGTAGAATCGATGCTTTTGGAAGCAAACCTAACTGCGGAAAGCACAACCAATAACCTGACATCAAAAGAATGGGAATTATTATTTAAGCAATGGCATATTTGGCTCAAAGCTTTGCAAGAAGAAAAGTTTCAGCCCGGTTGGACTTCTACAGGTTACACCGTACTTGGTTGGGGTGTAGTTGAAGAAGCGGATAATATTCAAGAGCTACTCAACCGCTACTATACCGATTGGATCAATCAACAGATATTTTCTCAATTAAGACACCAACTTATTCAGAAGTTGAGCAACATCTTGGGAAAATTGCGATTGAAAGCCCAAACTTTTGAAAAACGCTTGCAGCAGTCAGAACAAGCAGATGAATATCGCACTCAAGCCGATTTATTGATGGCTTATTTGCAAGAGTGGAAACCAGGGATGGAAGAAATTATTCTGGCTGACTTTGAGACGAACGAACCAATAAAAATTAAATTACAACCAGATAAAAACGCAGTCCAAAATGCTCAGAATCTTTATAAACAGCATCAAAAACTTAAACGCGCTCGAATTGCTGTAGAACCTTTATTTGCAGAAGTAAATGGTGAAATTGCATATTTAGAACAAGTAGAAGCAGCAATTTCTCAAATTGATAACTACCAAAACGATGAAGATTTACAGACTTTGGAAGAAATTCGCGAGGAATTGATTACACAAAAGTATTTAGAAGATTCGGAATACCGCAGACGTAGCTCCAATGAAGCGACTACAAATTTCTATCGTCATCAAACACCAAGCGGTTTTGAAGTGTTGATTGGACGTAATAACCGTCAAAATGACCAATTAACCTTCCGTGTTGCCGGAAATTATGACTTATGGTTTCACGCTCAAGAAATTCCCGGAAGTCACGTACTACTTAGATTGGAACCTGGTGCAATACCGGAAGAGAATGATTTACAGTTTACCGCGAACCTTGCAGCATACTATAGCCGCGCTCGTCAGAGCGAGCAAGTCCCAGTAATTTACACTGAACCCAAACACGTTTACAAACCAAAAGGAGCCAAACCAGGAATTGCTATTTACAAGCAAGAAACCATACTTTGGGGAAAACCGCAGTCTGTCAAAGAATTTTAGATTTTAGATTTTGGATTACTCTACTGGAAGACGTTTCCGCGTCAATGGATTTTGGATTAAAAAAGTTAGGAGTTAGGAGTTAATAATTGTGAATTGGTAATTGTCTCCCCATCCCCCCATCCCCTTGTCCCCTTTTCCCCATCCTTCTGCTTCTCATCCGCTAGGATATAGAATTATTCTTGAAGATAGAGGCACAATATTCAGATAAATATCTTTTTTTGGTAAATTTTGAAGAAAATTCTGTACTGGCTGTTACAATATTGTAAAGAAAGATTTCCCAGTGCGTTTCGGGAACGCGAAAACTTGGGTTTAAATTTTATTGAGAAGACAACACAAATAAAAATATTCTAGACCAGCTGTGGGAAGCTGGTTTTTTTGTATGAACCAATCGTATGACAAGTGAAGATGCTTTTGGTTTTCCTTTAACCGCCTTACCTTACTGGTAAAAAAGGTTAACTGATAAATTCTAGTTTGCGATAAGCTGTTACGCATTTAATTTGTATTTGACTAGCGGGCAAGATACCCGCACTACAAGAATTTTATATTTTCGTTTTATACAATTTAGCTGCACATCAGCTTAGGAACTATATGTAATCTGTGTTTTCATTATACTAGAAAAAAAAGGGTCGTGTATAAAATCGGCACTTAAGCTTAGTTAATTTCTAGGACTAATAAGGCTTTTTTCTACTTCCCACTATCTGCTTGGGAAGCAGAAAAGGTTTCTCTATTGATGATCGGTGTTTTAAGCCATCTAATTTGAAAGAAACCCGGTTGGTTTGTCAACTAAAAAGTAAATGTAGTTCTAAGCGCACCAATGACAACATCTTCGTTATTCTTATTATGGTCTGGTGCTGTTAACCAAATAACTCCAGGGGTGATAGCAATATTATCGTTTACCTTGAACTGGTAAAACGCCTCGATGTGATAGGAAGTATCGCTGTCCTTACTAATTTCGTTGATACTCGAATCAGTTACCTTCGGTTCCATACCTACGATAATACCAGCTAAGTTTCCTTTTTTACCCAAGTCCGGAAATCCTAAAGTTACTGCCCAGTTCCAAATATCAAGGCTTCCCCGGTCGATTGTTCCTCCTTCTGTGGATAAATTTCGAGCATTGGTGTATCCAACCCAACCTCCTAATACAATATTATTGCTAATACCTAAAGATGCTTGTACACCATAGGAATTGCTCGAAAATGGCACATTAACCTCTCCAGGTTCGGTTTGTTCAGGAATACCAGGAGGAGAGGCAATTTCACCTCTAAGGAAGGATATAGGATTGGCGCGATTGCTACCCGTACCTAATTCTTGATTGTAAGCATTTATGTATGTCAAACCAATTTTGAAGCGTTTGCTTGGTTCAAAGGTTAATTGTGCAAGCGCACCATAGGGACCATTAAATATGCCATTATCGGAGGAAGGATCGTTGGGCGAACTTCCTAAATAAGCTAAACTTAATGCCAATTTATCGCTAAATTCTTGAGTAATTCCTAATCCAGCACCATCCATATTGTAATAAATCGGGTTGCGAGTACCAAAAGCAGATATAGCACCTTCGGTACCATCACCATCAAATTGGCTCACAGTATCTACAACATCATCCGCTGCACCTGCATTTGCGATCGCAATTACATTGGTTTTGTCGGTGAGAGGGAAACTGTACCATAATGCATCAAGCGCAGCATCGGTACTAGCATCTTCACTGCTTTCACCAAAAGCAAGATTACCTTCAGGGGTTCCAATATCGGGACTGACAATATTATTAATTTGAATCCGAGTGTATAGGGTATCTTTACCAGTGAAACTACTAACGAAGTTTACTCGCGCTCTTGTTCCCAGAGTAGTGTTATCTTCATTTGTCTCCCCTTCAAATACATCGCTCATGGCAATTACAACCTCACCTTCAAATTTAGAAGTTGTAGAAAACTGATTCGCTTCTAGTTGAGCAGTTCGTGCTTCGACTGCATCTACTCTTCCCCGCAATGTTGCAAGTTCGGCACTAAAATCTTCTTGCAGTTTTTGCAATGTCGCTAAATCTTCTTTAGTAACTAAATTAGCCGTAGCTGTGGCGATTAATTCGTTAACTCGATCTAAACAAGCGTTCAAACCAGCGGCAAATTCATACCGAGTCAAGGCTCGATTACCACGATAGGTTTGATTCGGATAACCAGCAATACATCCATAACGCTCTACCAAAGATTGCAGCGCTTGAAATGCCCAATCGGTAGGCTGTACATCAGATAGCTGAGAGACTGAAGTCACTTGGGCAATCGAGTTCTCTTGATTATAGTTCTCAACTTTAATGGGGATTGCGATCGTAGCATCTTCCTTGTTTTGCGAATTTTCAACTATCTCCGCAGCCATAACATCGCTACCGAAAACCGTAATTACGCCAAAAATCGGGCTAAGCAGTAAAGCTTGCAATACTTTGTTCATTATTTTTTCTCACACTTAACAATGGTTATTTGGCACCCAAACACTAGTTCAGTCGGAATAGTCTTATTAAAAAAGAGTTTTAATAGTATATATATCAGGATTCAGCATTTTTGTCACAACAATTCTATAAATATTGTCTAAAGCGATTAAGAGGATATTTTAAAAGTATCCGGCGGTTAAAACCGCTACTACACAAGCAAAACCCACCTCCGTGGGTTAAAAACGTATTAGTCCACAAAGGTGGACTTAGCCTGTGTAGCCGCGACTTACAGTCGCCAGGTAAGGTATTAAATCCGACTTTTAAAACATCCTCTAAATTCCGCAGCGAGAAACCACCAGAAATTCATATTGGTATATCTCGTTCCGAAGATCAATGGCTATTTTCAGCAAGCGATAATGGAATTGAAATCGAACCACAATTTAGCGATCGCATTAAAAAAGCCTAGCATAAGGCAGGCTTCCCTTTAATAATTAGAACTTTATTATTTTTACCAATCAAAATTGGTGACTTTTGCTGGGTAAAAGATTCTTAAGCTGCGTAGCAGCTTTATTGCATAAGACAAAAATTAGTAAAGCGTGCGATAGCAAAGCGCTGCTGCAAGCAGATCATCGCCAGCCAGGTATGCCAGCAAAAAACCATATTTCTCAAAAACAGAAGGAACGACTGCTAAAAATGCTAAAAGAGTATGAAAATTTATTATTAGAAATTGTTGATAAAGAACCAGCTGAATATGGATATGATTTTGGTCGATGGACATCTGCTAGATTAGCAACATATCTCGAAACGAAAACAGGAATTAAGCTAAGTAGTTTAAAAACCCGGTTTTTTTTGGTGTTTTTAAGAATGGTGCAAGATATTAATTGATCGCTTGACAGCTTGAAGGGTATAGGAAATTTTTAAAGAAAACACTAATGAAGATTCTATTAGTAGAGGATGACGATCGCATTGCGGAAGCACTTGCGGAAGCGCTCAGGGACAAGAATTATATTGTTGATATTGCTTATGATGGTGAACAAGGGTGGGATTTTGCTGAAGCCTTTGCTTATGAATTAGTAGTCTTAGATTTGATGTTACCGAAGGTGGATGGTATCACGTTGTGTCGTCAGTTGCGGCAAAAAAGCTACTCCACGCCAATTTTAATGCTAACAGCAAAAGATACCAATACTGATAAAGTTATTGGTTTGGATGCGGGAGCCGATGATTATGTTGTCAAGCCTTTTGATTTACAAGAATTAATGGCTCGTATTCGTGCTTTACTTAGACGAGTAAACACTATATTGCCCCCCATACTAGAATGGGAATATTTGCGTTTAAATCCTAATAATTGTGAGGTGAGGTATCAAGAAAAAATTGTACATTTAACACCTACAGAATATCGAATTTTAGAATTATTTTTACGTCATAGCCATCGTACTTTCAATCGTAACCAAATTCTGGACTTACTGTGGTCATTTGAGGAACCACCAGGTGAGGAAACGGTGAAAGCTCATATTAGAACTTTGCGGCAAAAATTAAAGTTAGCTGGAGCATCTGCTGATTTTATAGAAACAGTCTATGGTTTAGGATATCGTCTTAAACAAAGTATTTAAGGGAGTAAAGAATAAGGGGAAGAGAGCTTAGTAAGTATTTTTGAATTCTGCGGGATTATCTTAATCTATGTTTCAAGTTTTACGTAGACGATTATTATTTTCTTATTCAGGTGTAATAATAGGCATTTTTAGCATATCTACTTTAGCCGTTTATCGGTTTATTGCTTATAACTTATATCAACAGTTAGACCAACAAATGTTAACTTTAGCCGATGCAGCAGCCCACAGTCTAGAACTAATTAAAACTAATAGTAAATTAATTAACAGTAAGACTCCTCGTATTTTAGATAATGATGGTGATTTAGATATTCCTTGGCAAGATTTACGCGAAAATCATCAGGGTGTAGAATGGTTTGATGCAAAAGGTTCACTGTTAGGTAAAGCTGGGAGTCATCTTCCCGTAACACCTTTCAATTTTGATTCTCATACTCATCAATATGGAAAACTTCGCAGTATCACCATTCCAGTTTATAGAGATAAAACGAAAAAACAGCTTCAAGGTTTTATTCGGGTAAGCGAGTCAATAGAAGATTTAGAAGCAGAATTGAATAGATTACTTTGGGGATTTAGTTGCGGAGGAACTATTGCTTTTGCTCTCAGTGGTATTGGTAGTTGGTGGTTAACTAAACAATCTTTAAAGCCAGTTGAAGAAAGCTTTGAAAAATTAAAACAATTTACCGCAGATGCTTCTCATGAATTACGTAGTCCCTTAACTGCGATTAAAACCTCAGTTGATGTAATCATGAATCATCCAGAAAGAATTCATCCTGCGGATGTAAAAAAACTCCAGTCAATTGCGTCTGGAACTAATCAAATGGCTCGCTTAGTTGAAGATTTACTTTTGCTAGCTCGAACCGATAAATTCCCCACAAATTCTCTTGATGAGTGGGTATTAATTTCTCTAGATGAGTTTTTAGAAGATTTAGTTGAATTATTGCAATCGCAAGCTGAAATTAAGGGAATCAAACTGAAAGCGGAAATTACTCATGAAGTATTTGTCAAAGGTGATGTAGCTGGATTAAAACGTTTGTTTTCTAACTTGTTAGAAAATGCTTTGCAGTATACATCTACTGGTGGAAGTGTAAGTGTTTCTGTTATTGACGATAATAAATTTGTTACGATCAATATTCAAGATACAGGAATTGGTATTACTCCCGAA
This sequence comes from Rivularia sp. UHCC 0363, assembly GCF_034931125.1. Taxonomy (NCBI): domain Bacteria; kingdom Bacillati; phylum Cyanobacteriota; class Cyanophyceae; order Nostocales; family Rivulariaceae; genus Rivularia; species Rivularia sp. UHCC 0363. The sequence continues at coordinate 15,895 of NZ_JAYGHM010000089.1, forward strand.
GATATTCCCTTCATTTTCAATCGTTTCTGGAGAGCAGATAAAGCTAGGAGTAGACGCTCTGGTGGTTTGGGTTTAGGATTAGCAATTGCTCAAACAGTAGTGACTAATCATGGAGGAGAAATCACTGTAAGCAGTCAGATTGGAATTGGTACTTGTTTTCAGATAAGTCTACCAATAGCAACTGATTAATTTTGATGAAATAGAATAATATTTATTTCCTAATTATTTGCCTTGTGAAGTTACAATTTGTGTAACTAAGCAAGCTGCTGAAAAATAATTTAGCTTATTTAGATAAATGTGACTGAAACTAATCAAAATTATTTAACCAGTTTTCTGCTTCTTCCTATCAAACAAACCCGACATACTCAGTCCTGTCACCAACAGTCCAATTAATCCTAATCCATTTAAAATCGGGTAAATCCCTTGGAGATGAAAAATTTCTCCCGTATGAAGACTCAGTAGAAAACCGCGAGTTAACCCAATATTTAGACCCCACTCACCAACCATCGTCACAATCATTCCAGTTAGTACAGTTAAAGCTACAGGTAAGGATATAATAATGGCGATTACCCGATGATATTTGCGAAAAACACGTTTCATAATAATTACTTAGTTAAGAACAATAAATTTTACAACTATAAACCAAGATAAATAATAGGAAAATCGAGCTTCAGAATACAAAACCCGAATTTAAGGTGAGAGGTTTTGGCAATACAAATACCTCAATCCGAGATTATAACGATGTAGGTAAAGAATTCGGAAAGAAGACTATATTTGTTCTTTCCGAGTTTTTTACTTTCGATGTCCTATGATTTTGACGTAGATATTTTAAGTTTGTTTATGTTTAATTCTAAAATTGCGTGGTGGAGCCTTCGCAGCTTTGGTTTATCATTACTTACTTGAAGAAAAAAATATTCGTCCTATGCACTCTACCAATGTTCCAAAAATTGAATCAAATGTAGTTTGAAAGAAGTTTTTACTTGATTTACAACATCTAAAGGCGAGTTTTCAAATCAAAATCGCCTTTCTTATTCAGTTTAGGGAATGCATCTAACGATAATCTGGGGAATGGAATTATGCGAAACATCCAAGGTATCAAAGTTACATCTTCTTTGAGCAAAGATATACTAGCGTCTTTTGTTGTTTTTCTTGTTGCTCTACCACTTTCAATGGGGATTGCGATCGCTTCTGGAGTGCCACCAATTAGCGGTTTAGTCACAGGAATTATTGGTGGAATCATTGTTGGAACTATTTCCGGTTCTCCTCTACAGGTTAGTGGACCTGCGGCTGGATTAGCTGTCACTGTTGCCGAGGTGGTACGCAATTACGGTATAGAAATGCTTGGTCCAGTTCTGCTGCTAGCTGGTTTGTTGCAATTATTGGCAGGAGTCTTTAAGTTTGGTACAGTATTCCGCGTCATGTCTCCAGCAGTCATCTATGGAATGCTTGCGGGTATTGGTGTGTTAATTTTAGGTTCTCAATTCCATGTAATGCTTATCCAAAAGCCCCGTGCAACTGGTATCGAAAATCTGATCGATATTCCCATGTCTATTGTCCATGCTTTTGTTGCACCCGATAGTATTAAGCATTTAATGGCAGCAGCAATTGGTATAATTACCCTAATTACCCTAATTCTCTGGGAAAAATTCAAACCACAAACCTTAAAACTTTTACCAGGAACCCTAATTGCAGTAGTACTTGCAACTGCGATCGCCAATGTCATGCATTTACCGATTCCCTACGTTGATGTACCCCTTAATCTATCTAAAGTATTTCAATTTCCGACTTTTGAGCGCTTGACTCATCTTGCAAATCTTCAGCTTCTGATAGCAAGTATGACAATAGCTTTTATTGCTAGTGCAGAAAGCCTACTTTCGGCAACTGCGGTAGATCGATTACACCAAGGTAAAAAAACTGATTTTGATGTCGAATTGGCAGCACAAGGTCTTGGAAATATGGTTTGCGGTTTTTTGGGAGTATTACCAATTACAGGAGTAATTGTTCGCAGTTCTGTCAACGTTAAAGCTGGTGCCAAAACCCGATTGTCAACGGTTTTACATGGCATTTGGATTTTAGCTTTGGTTGTAGCTGCACCCAGTTTATTACGGATGATTCCTATGTCTAGTCTGGCTGCAATTCTGGTTGTTGCTGGCTACAAATTAGTAGAAGTGAAGAATATTCGCAAACTAAAACAGTACGGACGTATGCCTTTGGTAATTTTCTTTGGTACTTTTGCGGGTATTATTGTGACTGATTTGCTCACAGGTGTAATTATCGGTGTGGTATTGACAATCGGAACGCTGATTTACAAAATATCTAATCTCAATATTTATCTGAAGAAGGATGAGCAAAATCGGCGAATTGATATTTATTTAGAAGGTGTGGCAACATTTATGATGCTACCAAAACTATCTTCTGTTTTAGAGCCGATACCGCCAAATACTGATTTGTATGTGTCTTTTGATAAATTGACTTATATTGACCACTCGTGTTTCGACTGGTTATCAATGTGGGAAAAAGAACAACAAAATAAAGGAAACTCTGTAATTATTCAGTGGGATTGTCTCGAAAGAATTTTTCGTCGTTCTTCTCATACTCTTTAATAATCTTGGAAATAAACAGAATTTGGGCTGTACTTTATTTTCATGCAAGTCCCCAGTTATATTTTTTTGATTGTATTTAAGTAAATTATCATGTCTCAAATAGTACATATAGAAAAACACTTTACAGCCTCAGAAACTATCCGCGATGTTGTCATTGGTATGGCTGATGGCTTAACAGTTCCCTTTGCACTCGCAGCAGGTTTATCAGGAGCTTTATCATCAACAAATTTAGTTGTCACCGCAGGAATGGCAGAAATTACAGCAGGTGCGATCGCTATGGGTTTGGGTGGGTATCTTGCTGCTAGGACTGACTTTGAACACTATCAAGCGGAACGCAAACGGGAACTACGAGAAATTAGAGAAATTCCCAATCATGAGTCCGAGGAAGTTGCTGATATTTTCCGCGAATACGGTGTCAGCGATGAGCAAATTATTCCTGTTGTTAAGGCAATATGTGCAGAACCGATGCGATGGGCTGATTTTATGATGCGTTTTGAGTTGGGACTTGAACCACCCAATCCGAAGCGTGCTTTGCAAAGTGCCACAACTATCGGAGGTTCTTATATTTTTGGTGGCTTGATTCCGCTCGCTCCGTACTTATTTGTTAAAAATATTTCTGATGCTCTATTGCTTTCTACAGTGATCACTCTGGTAGCATTATTTGCTTTTGGTTATGTTAAAGGATATTTTACTGGAGTACATCCCATGCGTAGCGGACAGCAAACTATTTTAGTCGGAGGTTTGGCAGCAGCAGCAGCTTTCGGAATTGCTCGTGCGATTGGGTGAAATACTATACTTTTCTAAGCTGCTACGCAGCTTGATTGTATAATACAAAAATTAATAAAGCGTGCGATAGCGTTCGCGTAAGCGTGTCCCCTTGGGACTCAGCGCTGCTGCAAGCAGATCGCCAGCCAGGTATGCCAGTAAAAAACCATCTTTCTCAAAAGCAGAAGGAACGACTGCTAAAAATGCTAAAGCAATCAGCGACCGGGATGCTCGCACTACTTTGACCCTTCATAATTTCTGTGGTGAAGTACTTTGTGTAAATTATCAGCAAACACTAAAAGCTCCACAAAGATGAATCACGTACCTAAACAAAAACTCAACTTATGCTGAATATCTTTGAGGGTAACACCTTCTAAATTCGGTAAAATAATGTGAGCCGCACCAACTCTTTCAATTGAACCGATTCCTATAGTTCTCATTCCTCCAGCAAGAGCCGCTTCAACTCCGGAAGCTGCATCTTCTACTACAATGCAATCAGTTGGTTCTAATTCTAACTGACTGGCTGCATATAAAAATAAATCTGGTGCTGGCTTAGAACGATTGACGCTGTTACCATCGGCGATCGCATCTAGTTGATCGGCAATTCCGAGTCTTTCAATTACGTTACGGGCATTTTTACTTGCCGAACCAATTGCAATTTTAATTCCTTTGGAACGCAATTCGTCGATCAAATTACCGGCTCCTGGTAGCAAGTTTTGTGGTGTGATTTGTTGGATCGATTCTACGTAATAGCTATTCTTACGCTCCATCATCTCTTGAATTTGTGATTCCGAATAATTCCTATCCCCAATTATCTTTATTAATGAATCTCGACGCGAAATTCCCCGTAATGCTTCGTTAGCTTCGCGGTCAAAGGGAATATCTTCTTCGTCTGCTAGTTTTTGCCAAGCTTGATAATGCAATTCTGCTGTATCCGTGAGTACGCCATCCAAGTCAAAAATAATGCCTTTGATTTCCGATTTTAAAGTCTTAATTTCTGGTTTAAGATCAAAGTCTTGCCACTCTCCGCGCCAGTGTAGTTTAAACTGGAGTCGTTTCCAGGTGGGAGGTAGATGAGGTTTTGCCACAGGACCATCCTTAGTAAATTGGATACCTGCAACCCCAAAAATCACAGCTTGCCAAATACTCCCGCAAGATGCAGCGTGAATTCCCTCGGCAGCATTTCCGCGTGTATTTTCTAAATCCACTAATGCTGCTAATCTAAAATTTTCGTAAGCTTCTCCCGTTTTACCTAAAGAAGCTGCTACTAGTCCGTGAATCGCAGGACCTAAAGAAGAACCATAAGTAATGTCAGTACGTGGTGCGTAATAATCCCAGTTTTTCTGAAGAACTTCTTTACCGTAATCGGTTTCGGCGGTTCTCTCCATTAAATAAAGTAGCATCAATACATCTGGTTGCTTAATTACTTGCCGCTTGTTAACTTCCTTGATACCTAAAATCGATAACATTGAATCAGTACGCGGTTCGTAATCGGCAAGGTTGAGATCTTTTAATTCAAAAAAGCCTTCAAATTGTTCGATAAGTCCCGTTTGTGAATCATAGGGAATAACAAGATTTTCGGCAATATCTTGCCAACGGATGCGACGCTTAGGAGTGACTTGCAGCTTTTGTTCGAGTTCTTCAGCTTTTTCGGGAAAAGTTTTGCTCAACCAATCGTAAACATTAAGAGCTTTTTGTAGGTGCCATTGTACCATCCGGTTGGTGAAAGCATTGTTATCTATATTTTCGTGATACTCATCAGGTCCAATTACATCAACAATGGAATAACACTCGCGTTTGACATCAAGATGAACGCGACTACTCCAAAATAAAGCCGTATCAAGAATAATCTCTGCACCGTAATCGCGCATCCATTCATGATCGTTCGTAACTTGCCAGTATAGCCAAACCGCAATGCTGATATCTGCACTAATATGAATTTCGCGATCGCGACACCAAATGCGGATATCTTCTTCATACAAATGCTTTGCTGGGGCCCAACGGGGAGTTACCTCATCACCAGTCGCAGCACTTTCCCAAGCATACATGGCACCCCGGTAGCCGTAATATTTTGCTTTGCGTCGCGCTCCTTCCAAAGTATGGTAGCGGTAGGTAAGTAAATTACGAGCAATATCGGGTTGAGTAAAGATAAAAAATGGCAGGATAAAAAATTCGGTATCCCAAAAAATATGACCGCGATATCCAAAGCCAGATAAAGTTTTGGCAGGAATACTAACTCGGTCGTCATGACGCGGAGCGCTAATTAATAACTGGAATAAATTGTACCGTAAGACTAATTGAGCTTGAGCGCTTCCTTCAATTACGATGTCGCTATGATGCCATATTGCTTGCCAAGCTTGTTCGTGATTTTTTCGCAAATCTTCGTAAGTTGGTAGCTCCTGCAACTTATCGCAAGCGACTAAAGCAGGATTTTCTACCTCTCGTGAAGTAAAAACTGTAACCAATTTTTCTATAGTAAAAGTAGCTCCTCGAACAGCATCAACCTTCGCTTCCACTGTCGGAAAACCGGGAACGCTAATATCTCGAAATGTAGCTTTAGTTCCCGATACTGATAACTTAAATGCCATCCCCAATTGAATGCGGGAAGTTCTAGTCCGAACGTGCAACCAAGAACTAGCTGCACCATAACCTTGGTCAAGAATTAGCCAGGGGTTAAATCCATCTTTATCTTCCGGATTACCATCAATGCTACCGCGAATCCGAATTTTACCATCAAAATCAATCGGTGTTAATTGAATGCGTAATCCCAAAACATTTTGATCTGCTTGACTCGCAAAGCATTCAAAGTATAAGTCGATGGTTTTACCATTGGGACTGCACCAGCTAATTTTACGACTCAATATTCCCCGCTTCAAGTCTAACTGACGCTGGTAGCTAAATATTTCGCCTTTATCTAAACGAAATTCTTCGTCATCGATAATAATGTATAAAGGCAGCCAATCAGGGCAATTGACAAGTTCTGTATAGTAAATCGGAACATCATCATAGACACCATTGATTAAAGTAGCGGCTTCTGCACCAGGATATCCTTCTGCAAAACTTCCTCGTGTACCTAAATAACCATTACCAATGGTAAACACGGTTTCTTTATAGTTGAGTTGGTCTGGGTCGAAATAATTTTCTGTGAGAATCCAATCTTCGTAAAGTAAATGGGGATCTAAAGTAATTTGATTCATTGCTATTAATTTTATTTGTGTTTATAAGATTAAGTGTATATATTCAACCAAGTTACTTGATTTTATATAACATTATCTTTGTAGATAGTAATCAGATTAACAATCTAATCATTCGCAAGTCAAGATACATACGACTTATGCAAAAATAGCTTTAGCGTACTGTGTACCTTAAGAAAGATAAAAACTAATATTTCACAACATTACATCCTCCCAACCCCTTTAAAAAGCAAGGCTTGCGTAAGTCCTAATTTTAATAGGAGCATTTTGATTAATCTATTCCATTTAAAGTTAAATTAAAAAAATGAGGAAATTGTGAGGAGAACCATTTATCTTTAATTCCTAAAGAATATTCGTGATTAGAACTATTTTTACGTCATAGCCGCCATGTATTTAGCTGTGGCATGATTTTAGAGCATCTGTGGTCTTACGAAGACCTTTTTTCTGAAAAAACCGTTCGTACTTGTATAAAAAGATTGAGAATTAAGCTTAAAGCGAAAGATGTACTAAGTGATTTGATTGAAACTGTGTATAGGATTGGGTATCGGTTAAAGCCAATTGTTAACCCTGAGCAGCGAACAGTTTTTTATTTGTACTTATAAGTCGGGTGGTTTGGTAGTTCTTCCCTTATCCTCACAAGTTCCTCAAGTTTTTTTTCTAGAGTGAAAGTAGAGCTAAGGAAAAAGCTCAAAATTAAAATTGCGATCAAGATTGTACGGAGTAAATATATGTCCAAAAAAAGCTGGCAACCACTTAAAGAAATAGATACTCTACGTCATTATAGAATTGCGAATTTACGAAACAGGAATTCATGTAAATCTATCCGATTTTTGCTATGGAGGTGGTTCCAATTTAATGATTTATTCTGTAGCTCAAGTACTTTACACTGCTTCAAGTCTTGACCCATAAGCCAAAGTTTTTTCTGCTAAGAGTGAATTATTAAATGAAGAAAATCCTCTTGGTTGTGAAGGATTAAATTTAGCAGAACCGCTTACAAGACAAAGATTTGTCAAAGATTTTTCTATTAAGTAAAACTGGATAATTAATTATGTCTACTGCATCTAAAGCTCGGCAAATGATTAAATCAATTGTAGAATTTCCACAAAAGTTAGTTAATTTTGCAACCAACGGAGCAACGAGAATTTTTAGTCCTAGCGATGATGACTATCCGAAATCAGGAGTACAACCATACGAAGGCGATCGTACTAAAAATAAAGAGTATTAACTATTAAAGATGGAAAGTGCCGCTGAGCGGGTTAAGATTATTTTTGATCCGCTTTGTTATAAGAGTTTTGAGTTGGTGAGACATAAAAATATTTAACATTGGCAGGGATTCTTCCTAAATAATCGTAGTTCTTGCTTATCGTTGCTTTTATCATAGCGATGCTCAGTTTCAGTTAGTACAATGCTTACCCAGCAATAGTTTCACAAAAGATAGCTAACTTCTACTTACTTTTTACCTTACTTTGCTGGCTTTAGATTATTTTATTGACTTCATAGATAGCTCATGTTATCTTGATATCTGGTTAGTTCCGAAACCCATTGGCTATCCTAGTGTCTATCAAATAGCTAATATCTACTAAGTAGATGACTAACTAAATAAAGAGACAGCAGTCACAGACTCAAACGTGCCGGGATAGCTCAGTCGGTAGAGCAGAGGACTGAAAATCCTCGTGTCACCAGTTCAAGTCTGGTTCCTGGCATACAATACAAAACCCCTACAGGCTATAGCTTGTAGGGGTTTTTTAATGCCGCAAAAACCCCATTTCAGCGATTCGAGGGGTGTAAGTTGGGTGTAAATTTACCCCCACGTTGGACATTTTTGGGCGAGGTTGGACAATTTATTGGGGTAAAGTTGGGGTAAATCAGAGCGCACTGATTTCAAGTCCAGCAAAGGCAATAGAGAAAACCAGCGATCGCATTTTCTCTTTGTCTTCACGTATGTTTGTTCAGGAGTCACCTGTGGGTTCCCAAAAATCCAGGCATAAAGCAAGCAAGGGTACTGTCCAAATCAAAACTTCAAATGAGCGTTTACAACTTGTTTTTAGTTTTGGGGGTAAACGTCATTATTTATCAACGGGTTTTACTGATACCAAAGCCAACCGCAAGCTAGCGGAGATGAAAGCTAAACAAATTGAGTTGGATATACTCTGCAACAATTTTGATATCACTTTGGTTCGGTACAAGCCGGAATCGCAGCAAGCCATCTTTACACCATCTGCACACAGCGAGAAGTCACCCGTCGAACCTTCTCCAGAAAGTTATGCTTCTTTAGCTGATTTGTGGGACAGTTATACCGAATATAAGCGCTCAAGTTTATCTCCTAGTACTTTGGCGAAGGATTACAAAAAAATTTATCGCCTAATTAACGTGCATCTGCCAGTGAAGACTTTGGATAAAGCTGTGGCAATTCGCGATTGGCTAATTGCCAATAGAAGTCCGTTATCTGCCAAAAAAATACTGACTCAGTTTTCGGCTTGTTGCAATTGGGCTGTGAAATCTCAATTGATTGAGGATAATCCGTTTGCGGATATGGCGAGCGATATTAAAGTACGACATGGTAATTCCGAGGAGACGGATATTAATCCTTTTAACGTTGAGGAGCGCGATCGCATTCTTGAAGCGTTCAAGGAAAATCGGTATTACACTCACTATGCACCGTTCATTGAATTTCTTTTCATGACGGGCTGCCGCCCATCTGAAGCTGTGGGTTTGCAATGGAAGCATATAAGTAATGACTTTACTCAGATTCGGTTTGAGCAAGCGGTAGTGATTTCTGAATCAGGATTAACTTGCAAACCAGGTTTGAAAACGCAAAGGAAGCGAGTTTTTCCAATTAATAACCGCTTGGCTATATTCTTAAAATCAATTCAACCTGCTGATGTGTCTGGTGAAACTAAGGTTTTCCCCTCACCTGAAGGTAAGTGGATAGATGTGCAAAACGTAAGTAGACGGGCTTGGAAGACTGTGCTATCCATGCTTGATGGTGTTGAGTATCGGAAGCTTTACCAAACCCGACATACATTTATTACGATGGCTTTGAAGAATGGGGTAGATGTGAAGGATTTAGCCAAAATGGTAGGTAATTCGCCAGAAATTATTTACCGACATTATGCGGGGCAAAGTCGAGAGATTTTCTTGCCGGAGTTTTAGGATTTTATAATATAGGCGATACTCACTTAGCCATTAGCTATCAAAGTTAACAGTGAGTATTGCTTTTTTCATCACTATAAACGTAGTAAAAAATCAAAGTTAAATAATTATGAATGAAGAAATAAACATTCAAAAAAGTAGTGGAAATGTATTTGCTGACTTAGGTTTAGCAAATCCAGATGAATTACTTGTAAAAGCCGAATTAGCACGTAAAATTAGCAGAATAATCACCCAAAATAATATAGCTCAAGTAGAAGCCGCACAATTACTAGAAATTGAAGAACAGAAGTTTTCTGCTTTGATGAAAGGTAAGTTGTCGGGTTTTTCAACAGAAAGGCTTTTTCGTTTCTTAAATGCTGTCTTGTTACGATATGGAAATTGTGGTTAAGAGTAAACAATCTAATTAGTCGGGCGAAAACAAAAGTGTGTATTAATTAATGAATAAAGAATCGCATTATTCACAATAACAAGGAAAAGTAAAGGAGTATCCGCTTCTTTTAAAAAATTTACCAATATCCTCAAGCTTTTCGCTTTGTACGCTTTTGGTTACTAACTAAACTAGCATGATATAAATCAATCGCTCTATGATGAGCAATTGGGTCTTGATGATTATGGAACCAATCTTGAATAAGCTCTAAATTATATCGAATACAACGACTATTTAATTTTACCCAATGGGTTCCTTCAATCCATGTGCCGTCTAAACGATATTTCTTAAGTGTAGAAAAGCTCATATTTAGTATTTCTGATGCTTGCTGCTTTGTCACAAATTGGAACATAATCTTAATTCCTACAAAACCATAATATTTATCAAATAATTTTGTATCTATTACAAGTTGAGTTACACAAACTAAAAAAACAGTTATTTACTATTTATTTATACATAGTTATTTTTGAGCGGCAATTATTTTACAACAGAATAAAAAATATTCTCTTATAGCTAGCTTCATAACCTTTTTTGTTCAAATAATTACTAGGCAATATCTTCAAGCATTTGATTTTTATCTCTCTATCACTATGGTGATAGATATTTTTATTACTATAGTAATAAATCTCTTTACGTCACAAGGGAAATATTGATTAGCAGAATTTGAATGAAAATTACGTTAATAACGTAAAGAGCTTATCCCTACAAAAACTAGAGATAAGTAAAAAATTAGAAGAGGTATAACTGCGAATGTACATAGTTATCACATATAATCATGAACCATTCAATTGATAACTGCTTTCTAACAGAGCCAGAAGAATTAAAGTATATATCTGATGTTGTAAATCAAGTATTGGAGGCGAGGCATCATCTAGCCGATATAAAGGATTTACAAGCAGCTTTAAGGGAGGTGAGTTTAGAACATGGTAAAGAAATACAAATGAATTTAGTCTTTGAAGAAAATCAACTGGCTGGATTCAACTTTTCTTTCACAAATAATCCTACTAAGACAACTGATACTATCCCTTTCAACCAGCAGCAGCTTAATATCGAATCCGAAAAAGGTAATATTATCTCAAAAGAACAAACAAGAACAATTGCTGCAACAGAATCGGAAAACAATCTAACAAATTCTTCTCCATCACCTGGATACATAACGTTGACACCAGGATTGCAAGTAGAAGACCAACATATTATCAACGACGAACCACCGGAAAATCACACTATTCTCAAATCATCGTTTTCAGTTCAAGGAAATATCAATCCTGGCTTAATAAATATTGCT
>NZ_JAYGHM010000090.1:0-14885 GCF_034931125.1 Rivularia sp. UHCC 0363
TTAAATAACCACTATCTTTCTCGCTAGTCAATAAAAACTTTATTAACTATTTTTAATATATTTATTTTTTAAATTCATAGATAAGATATAAATAATTAATCTTAATCCAAAATCTATTGACGCGGAAGCGTCTTCCCATAGGCTAATCGAAAATAAAAATGACCATCTACTTCTACACCACCAACGACAAATATGGCTGCTTCTCTAATTTTTCACCCTACGGTATTGAATTAGATGGTTTTTGGTGGAAAACAACAGAACATTATTTTCAAGCTCAAAAATTTATCGGAACTCCTTATTTAGAAGAAATTCAGCAAGCTAAAACCGCGAAACAAGCTGCTACGATGGGAAGAGATCGAAAACGTCCTTTACGTAAAGATTGGGAAGCAGTAAAAGACGGTGTGATGCGAAAAGCTGTTCTGAAAAAATTTGAAACTCACGAAGACATTCGCGCAATTCTAGTTTCTACTGGTGATGAAGAAATAATCGAAAATGCACCAGGAGATTATTATTGGGGTTGCGGAAAAGATGGTAGCGGAAAGAATATGTTAGGACGAATATTAATGGAAGTACGAAATAAGTTACGTTAGATAAATTAGCTATTTATATTTGCTTTTCAATTCCAACTAATTTTTCATTCTCATAATTTGCATCTTGAGTGCCTAAAAGCTTATCCCAAAATGTAAAATACAGTCCGTAATGTAACTTATATTTACGATGATGTATTAGGTGATGTTTTGAGCCAATCAACCATTTTCCCAACCAGTTGGAATAAAAAGCTGATGGAAATAACTCGAATCCAATATGATTAAATAATGCCCATACAGTCATTACCATTAACGCTGTAAATAAGGTTATATAATGAAGTGGTAAAACAAAAACTATACAGACAAAGAAAAAAGCCTGTATAATTGCTTCACCGGGGTCAAATGCAAATGATGTCCAAGGTGTAGGCTCTCCAGAGCGATGATGACCGTAGTGCAGCTTTTTAAATAGTAAGGGATGGTGAAACAATCTATGCATAAAGTAAAAATATGCATCTTGAAGAATAAGTAATACAATAAAACTAATGCCTAAATACCATAATCCATATTGATTTATGGAAGTGTATAAACGGGTAAATCCTAAATCGTATGCTGCAATAACTAAGGCTGCACAAAAAGCAAAAATTATCGCACACAATAACGATAATTCCATATCTTGTTTAATTGTTTTCCCCGACGGAGGCTGACGATACAAGTTGCGTTTTATAAAAGGTTTTGCAAAAATAGAATCGAACAGTAAATGTGTTGCCCCACAAATCAAAAAGTATCGAGTAGTTATAATGCCGAATAAAGCAAGCCAATCTAAACAAAGCTTGTTTAAAATCGAAAATAAATCTTGTTGCAAACTAACTTCCTAATTAAATAAGAGTTTTTGTTATTATCGATTAATTTTTATCTTACAACAGATTATTGCGATCGTGAATTATTTAATCATCAAATATTCTTTCAAGTTCTGGGTGTTTCTTTAGGATAGCCCTTTACATCAACTAATGCAGATGCTGAAGAATCTTTAAGTTTCTTAATTACACTAAAACTACCATCTGTTTCTAAAATTACGGCTTCTGCTTGCTCTAACTCTGCTAACCCATTTGTACGTAATGCTGCCAAAACTTCACCTTTAGCTACTCTCTGATTTCGCAAAGCGTTATGCTGCAATTCACCTTGATAAAGTAATAAGGTTGGTTCAGCTTTAATCCATCCTTGGAATATATTGGAACGTACAGAAATCCAAGTAATGATAAATTGGAAAAATACCAACATCCCAATTGCTAGAATTCCCTGTGCCAAGGAAGTATCTTTTGATAGCATTAGAGTTGCTAAAATTGAACCAAATGCAATAGTAACGATAAAATCAAAGGAATTCCATTTTGATAAAGTCCGCTTTCCCGAAATACGCATCAGAAAGATTATGGCTACATAGCCAAGGCTTCCTACTATAAGTGTGTGTTGGAGAGCATCCCAACTGTTGAACAAGGCTATTTTCTCCTACTAATAATATGTAAAAAAATTTAGGCAGAATGATTTCAAAGATTCTTTCTGCCTAGAGAAATTATTAGGCAATATTAAATGTAAAGATTACCAAAAATATTATGAGATAACTACTGAGCAGGTGGTACAACCTTAACATCTACTAGCTTCACACTTTTTACACCTAAAATCTCTTTAGCTAAAGGTTCAATTGTATCGTATTCCTTTTGGTTGGGGACTGTACCTGAAATTGATACTACACCATCTTTAGCATCAATAGCTAATTTACCACGAGGGATATTAGCTTCTAATTTAGAACGAACTTCGCTTTGTAAATCGGAATCCGCTCTCACGGTTTGATCTCCAGCTATATCATTACGCTGTTCGCGAGCGCGGATATCAGCATTTAATTGATCTTGACGGATTTCGCTGGAAGCATCTTCTTTAGTTTCTCCAACTTTGCTCGCTTCTTCTACATTACCACCGATAGAATCAGGAGCGTCAGAACTTGTTTTCGCGGTGGTATCACAAGCAGCGGAACCAAAAAGTAAAATACTACCTAATACAAGTGTTGCTAACTTTTTCATTTTCTCCTCACTTTTTTTATTTAGCTAAATCAAATAATTTAATTTGACCATTTTGATATTACATGGAAGATGGCAAACAGAGTAGTTATTATTTTTACTTAATCCCCTGTTTGCAACATTAATTTCTTCCACTTAACTTTTATCGGTCTCTACGAATTGTAGGGTTTCCATCTACATCAACATCTAATTCTTCGCGACGAATTGTTTCTTGCGCTTCAACTGTTTGTTGGTCAACTTCCTTATGAACTCTTACTTCTTCACGAACAAAAGCTTCTTTACCAATTTCAGCAGATTCTTCGTAAATATCTACACGAGCAACTTCTCCACCAGAGAAGTCAGCAGCACCTGGAGATACTATTCTTTCATTTGTAGGAGTGGTACGCTCGATGACGATTCTTTCTTTTTCAACTGGAACAGCTACTCTTGCTGTTTCTGTTTCAACGTGCTTACCGATAGAAACTTCACCAGTTTTTTGACGTTCTTTATCTACTACTAAACGTTCTTCGTAAAGTTTTACGTTATTATTGTCTGCAACTGCTGCTGTAGGAGCGGGTCTCGGAGGTGTTGCTACAGGTTTTGCAGTTTGTGCTGGTGCTACATTTGGTGCATTGTAGATACCAAATTCTTCCACACCACAACGTTGCATAATTGTTTCTGCACGTTTTACTTCAGCTTCGGTACCAGTTACCATCACCAAGAAACTACCACCAGCAACTCTATCATGGTAAATCTTAGCTTTTTCTTCAGGAATTCCCAATCCAACTAAAGCACCAAGCAATCCACCAGTTGCTGCACCAATTGCACCACCAGCTAAAGTCGTTGCGATCGCAGTTGCTTCTGCACCAGCAAATATAATCGGACCAATACCGGGAATCGCTAATGTTCCTAAACCCACGAGCAAACCAGTAATTCCGCCCAAAGCACCACCAGTCAAGGCTCCAGCAGCAGCACCTTCATCAGCTTTGTTACCAACTTTTTCTGTAGTTTCAATACCATCTAATTTGTCAGCATCGCGTGCTACTACAGAAATTCTATCTTGGTCGAAACCTACATCTTTTAATCCGCGAACGGCTGCTTCTGCTTCATCGCGACTGTAAAATAAACCTGTCGCTCTTTTATAATCTAGATTATTCGTATTTGTATAAGCTGTCATTATTTAACTCCTAATTACTAACTAACAATAAACCTAGTGTTATATATGTCTATCTAAATAAATATTCACACTAGATTGCAAGCAATGTAAGTTTAACTTGCGTACATTTAAATTATCTCAAGCTTTGACAAAATTCGCTTCTATCAAAAGAATAATGAATTAGTTAATCGAAAGATAGAATAATTATTGATAAGCTGATGTGCAGCTAAATTATATAATGCGAAAAAATGAAAGCATTGTAGTGCGAGCATCTTGCTCGCTAGTATTATACAAATTAAGTGTGTAACAGCTTACATGAATAAAATCAAGGCTTTTGAAATAAATAATTAATTTTTAAGTTCATATTCTGAAATATTGGCAATCATCGCAGCCGCAGCCTCTAAATACTAATTTTCAGACGAGACCTAGAAAATCGAACCTTTTACTCTGGCTCTGATTGATTATTCTTTAGAAGCGAATTAATCATATATTTGTTTTAGGACTTAGCAAAAAGGCATATTTTTCTTGTAGGGGAGGCGGTTGAGGGGGCGTAGATAATATCCCCCTTTATTGCCGTTGCTAGTACACAGACTAATTATCAACCTAGTAATAAGACGGTGAGTGTACGGCACCATCCGAGTTTTGTGACACTTGCGGCCATTCCTGTGTTTTTCAAAATGTGCAAATCTTTAACGGTTTGTTTGTTCGTCTTTATTTAGATATATTTAAAATTAATAATATACATATCATCTATATTGAAATCTAATTCATATATTGTGCTTGAAAATAATTAATCTAGCTTAGGGTAGATTGAGCAGTAAAATTAATATAACTTACGATATTCTTTTCATTTGTCTACTGCGTAACTCCGCTCTTATAGCTCTTGTTCTGATTCCCAGTCTCAGCCGTCAGATGATTACAACAGGTGCAAGATGTGAATTTAATTTAAAAACTAAAAACTAAAATCATATGGCTGAAAATTTAGAAAACGAACGCTTACGTCGGTGGAGACTTATCTTGGGAAGTCAAGAAGCCGATGGTACTGGCTGCAAACTAACTGGGACTGATGCCAAAATTGATAAATCCTTAGATGCGCTGTACGATTCAGAACGTTCTGGTGGTTTAGGTAGTTCGTCGCCAAAAGTTGCTCGTTGGCTGGGTGATATCCGCAATTATTTCCCATCGTCGGTGGTAAAAGTGATGCAGCAAGACGCACTCGAACGCCTTAACCTGCGTCAAATGTTACTTCAGCCAGAGATGTTGTCAGCAGTAGAACCAGACGTACATTTGGTTGCAGATTTGCTGTCTTTGAGCAGTATTATGCCGGAAAAAACCAAAGATACCGCTCGTCAAGTTGTGCGTCGCGTCGTGGAAGAATTGCAGCGTAAACTGACAAACCCCACCCAGCAAGCCGTGATGGGAAGCCTCAATCGCGCTATCCGCAATCGTCGTCCCCGTCATCACGAAATCGACTGGAACCGCACCATCCGCGCCAACCTCAAACATTATCAACCCGAATACCGCACAATTATTCCTGAAGTTCGCATCGGCTACGGACGCAAACGCAGTAATTTACGCAACATCATATTGTGCATTGATCAAAGCGGTTCAATGGCGACTTCCGTAGTTTATGCCGGAATTTTTGGAGCAGTTTTAGCATCTTTAGCCGCCATCCAAACCCGGATAGTTGTCTTCGATACCGCAGTTGTAGATTTAACCGACGAAGCTCAAGACCCAGTAGAATTACTGTTTGGTACTCAACTCGGTGGCGGTACCGATATCAACCAAGCGCTAGCTTATTGTCAAAGCTTTATTCAGCAACCTCAAGATACGATTTTAGTATTAATTAGCGACTTGTACGAAGGTGGCGATCGCAAACAAATGTTGAAGCGGGTTGCAGCAATATTAAATTCTGGCGTGCAGTTAGTTACTTTACTTGCGTTAAACGACGAAGGCGCACCAATGTACGACCATAGAATAGCAGAAGAATTTGCCCTCATGGGTAGTCCCGCTTTTGCTTGCAGCCCCGATAAATTCCCCGATTTAATGGCAGCCGCGATTCAGAAACAGGATATTGCTCAATGGGCTGCTGCGAATGATATTGTTACTAAGAGGCATGGGGAATCAAGAGTTAGGAGTGAGGAGTGAGGAGTTAAAAAATAATTTTAAAGTAATTTTGACTATTGCTTTTCCAGCAGAAGATTACTGAAAAAAACCTTACTAGACGCAGAGAGCGCAGAGGAAAGAAGTGAGTAAATGATTCGCTTTTTACCGAAAAATAGCATATTCCTTTAGTTAGAAGACGAATCAACCTTAAGACTGATATTGTATAAGCAATATTTATATAGAAGCTTATTTTCGTAGTTTTCGACTCCGCATATTTATTAGGAATTCAATAAATGAAAGTCAAATTGAGAAGGCGACGATTTGGACAATTAACTTTCGTCGGCGTATTCGCAACTGTAATTGGTAAATTTACAAAAAAGAGTTTAGCGCAAACAACACCGCAGCCTTTACAAAGCGATACGGTTAGCGTCAAGTTGAAAATCAATGGTAAAGAGCAAAATTTACAAGTTGAACCGCGAGTTACTTTACTCGATGCTTTACGTGAATATATCGGTTTGACGGGTACTAAAAAAGGTTGCGGACACGGACAGTGTGGTGCTTGTACGGTGTTGGTTAACGGAAGAAGAATTAATTCTTGTTTGACGCTGGCAATTATGAACGAAGGCGCAGAAATCACCACCATTGAAGGGTTAGAGCAAGGAGACGAACTGCATCCCGTACAGGCAGCCTTTATTAAACACGATGGTTTTCAGTGCGGATACTGCACCCCCGGTCAAATTTGTTCTGCTGTTGCCGCAATTGCAGAAGTAAAACAAGGTAGCGCGAGTGCAGTAACACCAGACGTGAGAAAAGAAGGACAAGTCGAATTTACCGACGCAGAAATTCGTGAAAGAATGAGCGGAAATCTTTGCCGTTGCGGTGCTTATCCCGGTATTGTCGCAGCAGTGAAGGAAGCGAGCAGTCAATAGTTAGGAGTTAAGAGTTAGGAGTTAGGAATTATATACCTTTGATCTTATTTTATGAATCCATTTACATATATCCGTGCAGACAATCAAGATACTGCTGTTAAAAGTGTCGCCGCAGGGAAAACAAAGTTTATCGCGGGTGGAACTAATCTTCTCGACTTAATGAAAGAAGGTGTGGAACAGCCTAACCAACTTGTAGATATTACGCGGTTGGAGTTGGAGAAAATTGAAGGGGTAAATAACGGTTTGAGTGTGGGGGCTTTGGTAAAAAACAGCGATATGGCAAATCATCCCACGATTAGAAAACGTTATCCGCTGTTGTCGGAAGCGGTGCTTGCTGGTGCATCGCCGCAATTACGAAATATGGCAACTACAGGCGGAAACTTGATGCAAAGGACTCGCTGTTACTACTTTTCTAATACGGCGATGCCTTGTAACAAACGTTTACCGGGTTCTGGTTGTGCGGCAATTGAAGGCTTTAACCGCATTCACGCTATTTTAGGCGCTTCCCCCGAATGTATCGCTACTCATCCTTCCGATATGTGCGTGGCGTTAGCGGCGTTAGATGCTTTAGTAAAAGTCAAGGGACCAAAAGGTGAGCGGTTTATAAAAGCCGCTGATTTTCACCGATTACCAGGCAATACACCGCAAATCGAAACTGAACTACAACCCGATGAATTAATTGTGGCAGTACTTTTACCAGAGTCCCCATTTGCAGAAAACTCGCATTATTTGAAAGTGCGCGATCGCCAATCTTATGCTTTTGCTTTAGTTTCGGTAGCTGCCGCTTTAGAAATGGATAACGGTACTATTCGCATGGGAAGATTAGCATTAGGTGGTGTAGCACACAAACCTTGGCGAGCAACTGAAGCAGAAAAAATTCTTGATAATGCTAAAGCTAACGAAAAGACATTTCAAGCAGCAGCAGAGGCAGCAGTAAAAGGCGCGAAAACCTACGAACACAACGCCTTCAAAGTAGAAATGGTAAAAAGGGCGATCGTGCAAGCTTTGAGTGCAGCAGCGCAAGGGACTGGAGTTAGGAGTTAGGAGTGAGGAGTGAGGAGTTATGAGTTGGACATTGTAAATACTCCTTCCCGCTCTAAAATTACCTATCTCTCTTTACATCTTTCCTCTGCGCTCTCTGCGTCTAGTAAGGTTTTTTATCTTGCGAATCTTCTAACCGAAGGCAGTAACTATTAATTTCTAACTCTAAACTTCTGATTTCATTCCTAATTCCTCACTTATGGAGCATCCCAATTTTTCAAAAATACATGCTGCGCTACCGCACTACAAATTTCAACATTTAGGATACTCCCCCTAACTCCTAACTTTCAATCCAAAATCTAAAATCCAAAATCTAAAATCACAAGAATGACTAACTCAATTGGTAAACCGATAAATCGCATAGATGGAAGGTTAAAAGTTACGGGAAAAGCGCTTTATGCTGCCGAATATCCTCTAAAGAATATGGCTCATGCTGTTTTAGTAGAAAGCAAAATTGCTAAGGGAACTATCCGCAATATTGATACTAGTGCGGCGGAAAAGATACCCGGCGTAATTGCGGTTATTACTCATCAAAATGCGCCTAAAGTGGGACAAAAAAATGATGAATCTGGCGGCGGCAATCCTTTTGCTAAACCACTTCCAGTATTGCAAGACAATAAAATCAGTTTTTACGGACAACATATAGGTGTTGTAATTGCGGAAACCTTAGAGCAAGCAGAATACGCGGCTAAGTTAGTTAAAGTTACTTATGTTGCCCAAACCCCAACGCTAAGTTTTGAAAAAAATCTCAATGGTGCCTATAAGCCAGAAAGTTTGCTGACTCCTTTAGAAACCGATTCGGGACGCGGCGATATTAATCAAGGATTGCAAGCAGCCGAGGTACAATTAGACGCAAATTACTCAACGCCGATAGAACATCATAATCCGATGGAACCTTCGGCAACTACCGCAGTTTGGCAAGGTAATAAACTTACACTTTACGATGCGTCGCAAAACGTCATGGGCGTACAAAAAGCGGTAGCAAATACTTTTGGAATTCCTCTGGAAAACGTCCAGGTAATTTCGCGGTTTATCGGTGGTGGATTCGGTTGTAAAGGTCCTGTACGCGGACACGTTGTTTTAGCAGCTATCGCGGCTCAACGAGTCAAACGCCCAGTTAAACTGGCACTGTCGCGTCAGCAAATGTTTACTTCGGTGGGTTATCGTCCGCGTTCTTTGCAGCGCATCCGTTTGGGGGCGACAAAGGACGGCAAACTCACGGCTGTAGGGCATGAAATTACTACCCAAACCAACATTGATAAAGAATTTGTCGAACACGTTGGTGCAGCAACTAACATGATATACAACGCTTCCAACGTGCTTGTTACCCATCGTGCCGTACCCTTGAATGTAATCACGCCAACTATCATGCGCGCTCCTGGCGAGACACCAGGAATGTACGCTCTTGAATCGGCGATGGATGAATTAGCTGATAAACTAGGCATCGACCCGATTGAGTTGCGGATAATTAACGACCCACCCCAAGACCCCGAAAAGAACTTGCCTTGGTCAAGTCGTTCTTTGGTAGAAAGTCTGCGCGAAGGTGCAAAGCGTTTTGGTTGGGAAAAGCGCAATCCCAAACCTGGATCGATGCGCGACGGTCGTTATTTAGTGGGTTATGGCGTAGCCAGCGCTACTTATCCGGCGAATCTAAGACCCGCTTCAGCCCGCGCTCGCATTTCGCCTAACGGAAATCTACTGGTACAAATTGCGGCAACCGATATAGGTACTGGTACATATACAATTTTGGCGCAAATAGCAGCAGAAATATTACAAGTATCGTTAGGGAAAGTCGCGATAGAAATTGGCGACTCAGAATTACCACCTTCTCCCGGTTCCGGTGGTTCTTGGGGTGCGGCTTCTTATGGCAGTGCGGTACATGAAGCTTGCATGGCACTCCGCGATCAAATGGTGTCATTAGTGCAACAAGATAATCGTTCGGTACTGAAGAATTTAAAAACAGCAGATTTAGAATTTAGAGATGGCGGTATTTTTGCAAAAAACGGATCTGTTGGAGAAACTTTTGCAGAAATTATCAGTAGAAACAAGCTTAAAGAAGTATCTGTAAGAGTAGACTCCAAACCCGATGAAATTAGAAAAAAATATTCTATGCACGCTTTCGGCGCACACTTTGCCGAAGTAAAAGTTGACCCATTAAACGGCATGGTAAAAGTTTCGCGGTTTGTGGGTGCATTCGGAGTCGGAAATATTCTGAACCAAAAAACAGCGCGATCGCAGCTGATTGGCGGTATAGTTTGGGGTATATCTCAAGCACTGCACGAAAAAACCTTTCTCGATGACCGTTACGGAAACTTTGTCAATCACAACCTTGCAGAATATCACGTCCCCGTTAATGCCGATATTCCCGATATAGAAGTAGTTTTTATCGAAGAAAACGACCCATATGTTAACCCTTTAGGGGTAAAAGGTGTCGGTGAAATTGGTATTGTGGGTGCGGGTGCAGCTGTCGCCAATGCGATATACCATGCGACGGGTAAACGCATTCGGGATTTACCGATTACACCAGATAAATTACTTTGACCTCCAAATTTTGGATTTTGGATTTTGGATTAAAAAACAAGTCTTCTGCTTGAAAGCTAGGGGAAATCTAAAATCTAATAATACAAAATGTATACAAATTAATTGTTGTAGGGTGTGTGACTAGGGTGTTGACTTTGATAGAATTTACCCGTTTTTGGCTCATGCATTAACTGGTTCCCAGCCTCCGGCTGGGAACCCATGACCAGAGGCTCTGCCTCCACTTGAAAGCCAACACAAAAACTGTATGAACTTTTAGCCCAAAAAGCATACAAAGTACACAGCTTAGTGTGTGACGTTTTAATAAATTTTGGACGTGGTTATAAGACTTGTAGCGTCACGCAGCATCTGTAAATTGTGACAATAATGACGCTCCCGCGTCACGCTCCGCTAACGCAAATCCTGTGCAAGTGAAAAATATTTAACCCGCAAAGTATGATAATTGATTCAGTTTATTTATACAGGGGAATATCAAGAGCATGAAAGTTTATAAATCCTTTACCAGACTACTTGTTAACGATTGGAAAGCCTGCGTTTCCTTTTACAAAGACATCATGGAATTTGACTGCGTACAAGAAGACGAACAAGGCGGATACGCAGAATTCAAAGTAGCAGATATGAGACTCAGCATCTTCCGACGTTCAGAAATGGCACAGATGATTCACAATCATGAAAAACCCCCAATAGCGGAATGTCAAGACACCGTAGCCTTAATTTTTACGGTCAACGATTTAGAAGATGAATGTATAAAACTTAAGCAAAAAGGAATTAAATTAACCGCAGAACCGATGAATAATCCGATGTATGGAATGAAAACAGCTTATCTGCGCGATCCAGATGAGAATTTAATTGGTCTTTATCAGATGCTCGTTTAATAAGAAAATAGGTAATGGGTAATGGGTAATAGGTAATGGGAATGAATAAACGCGAGCAATAAATTTATAACTCCTCACTCTTAACTCTTTCCTATGCCCAATTTTCAATGCCCAATTCCCAATTCCCAATTCCCAATTAATTATGAAGCCTGTAATTTTAACTGTTGATGACGATCCGCAAGTGTTGCAAGCGGTAGCGCGTGATTTACGCCAGCAGTATGGCGATCGCTTTCGGATTATGCGTGCTGATTCTGGTGCGAATGCTTTAGAAACTTTGGAAAAACTCAAGCTTCGCAATGAAACGGTAGCGTTATTTTTAGCCGATCAAAGAATGCCGCAAATGTCGGGGGTGGAGTTTTTGCAAAAGGGATTAGAAATGTATCCCAATGCCAAACGGGCTTTACTTACTGCTTATGCTGATACTGATGCGGCTATCAATGCGATTAACAAAACTCAAGTTGATTACTATTTAATGAAGCCTTGGGACCCACCCCAGGAAAAATTATATCCCGTAATTGACGATTTAATTGACGATTGGATGGCGCATTTTCGTCCACCATTTGAAGGTATTCGCGTCATCGGTAATCGTTGGTCGCCTAATTCTCACCAGGTTAAAGATTTTTTGGCACGAAATCAAGTTCCTTATGAATGGTTGGATATTGAATCATCAGAAGAAGCTCAAAAATTAGTCGAATATGCAAATTGCGACCATCTAAATTTACCTTTGGTACTTTTCTCCGATGGTGCTTCTGTGTTGCAACCAAGCAACGTTCAACTTGCAGAAAAAATCGGATTACAAACACAAGCGGGAAAACCATTTTACGATTTAATTATCGTTGGTGGGGGTCCTGCGGGTTTAGCTGCTGCGGTTTATGGTGCTTCCGAAGGATTGCGGACGTTGATGATCGAAAAAGAAGCACCGGGAGGACAAGCGGGAACAAGTTCGCGTATTGAAAATTACCTTGGATTTCCCGTAGGTTTGAGCGGTGGCGATTTGGCGCGGCGGGCTGTAACTCAAGCTAGAAGGTTTGGTGTAGAGATTCTCACGCCCCAAGAAGTTCAGGGAATTCGCGTACAAGACCAGTATCGAATAATTCAGCTAAAAGACGGTGGCGAAATTAGCTGTCATGCGTTGATTTTGGCTTTGGGTGTAGCTTGGCGGCGGATGAATATACCGGGAATCGAGCGTTTGACTGGTGCGGGTATTTACTACGGTGCAGCCCAGACAGAAGCGCGTTCTTGCGAAGGCGAAGAAGTATACATTATCGGAGCGGCGAATTCTGCCGGACAGGGAGCAATGTATTTCTCTAAATACGCCAGCAAGGTGATTATCTTGGTGCGTGGCGATTCCTTAACTAAAAGTATGTCGCAATATTTAATTGACCAAATTGAAGCTACGCCAAATATTGAAGTTAAATTACATACAAGCGTCGTTGAAGCAAAGGGCGAAAGCAGTTTATCAGAACTTACTCTGGTTAATAATTTAACCGACGAACAAGAGACAGTATCGGCAAGTTCGCTATTTATATTTATTGGCGCAAAACCAAGTACCAAATGGTTAGATGGAGTACTGGAAAAAGACGAGCGCGGTTTTGTTCGCACGGGTCCAGATTTAAAGCACAGTGGTAGCAATCGTCCCAAGGGTTGGAATTTAGACCGCGACCCCTATTTATTGGAAACAAACGTCCCCGGTATATTTGCTGTGGGTGATGTGCGTCACGGTTCGGTAAAACGAGTAGCTTCCGGTGTCGGTGAAGGTTCGATTTGCGTCCAATTTGTGCATAATTATTTGAGTAAGGTGTTGTGAATTGGGCATTGGGCATGGGGGATTGGGAATGGCTAATATGTGAAACCATTTTTACGTAGTGCGAGCATCTTGCTCGCTAGTATCGAGCGAGCAAGATGCTCGCACTACGAACCATTTGTTTTCGACTTGAAATCACTATAAATGCTAACTCATAACTCATAACTCCTAACTGGTAACTAATAATGGTTTTATGTACTGAAGAATTGCAAACTCTGGAATTATTTAAAATACTTCCTCAGAGTCGATTGGAATGGGTTTGCGATCGCGCTTCTGAAGTCAAGTTATCGAAGGGTGAAATCCTGGTTTCTGAAAATGACCCACCGCGAGGTTTATTTATTTTGATGTCGGGTAAAATGGGTATCACTCGTCATTCCGATGGTGTGGAAATGCCTTTGGGACAGCATACAGCACCGGAGTTTTTGGGGGAGATTCCCATCCTCACTGACGAACCGATTATGGTAAATTTGCGGGCTTTAAATGATTGTCGCGTTTACGAACTTCCCGCAGCAGACTTTTTAGAGTTGCTTCACCAATGTCGGGAGTTTGAGGTAACAGTATTTCGTGCAGTTCAAACCAGATTGCGGGGACTGGAATCTTTTATCCGCAATCGCGAAAAGATGGCGGCTTTAGGTACCATGTCTGCGGGTTTGGCACACGAACTTAATAACCCTGCTGCGGCTTTAGTTCGGGCTTTGAAAGATGTTACACCCGCATTACTAGAACTGCAACGGATGAACTTAGTTTACGGACAGCATCAGGTAGACGAAGAACATACGGAGAAATGGTTAAAAATTCGCGATAATGGTTATGACACGATTAATCATGACAAATTAGATCCGATGGCGATCGCCGACAGGGAAGAAGAAATATTAGATTGGTTGGAAGATTACGGAGTAGAAAACGCTTGGAATATCGCCGAACCCTTAGCTGCTGGGGGAGTAGAGGTAAAAACCCTCGACATAATAATGGAACGGTGGCGAGATGATACCACCGAGTTGAGAGATATGGGAATACGCTGGCTGGCTGTTTCCTTTGATGTCATGTCCACCATAAAAAACGGTTTGCGGGGTGCCGAACGGATTTCTGAACTAGTCCAGTCCATGAAATCATACTCTCATTTAGATCGTGGCGCTCAACAATGGGTAGACATTCATCAAGGCTTAGAAGATACAATAAAACTAATGACATTTAAACTCAAACACGGTGTTGAAATTCGCCGTTGCTATGGAGAAAATCTTCCTGAAATACTTGCTTACGGTAGCGAATTAAATCAAGTTTGGACAAATTTAATCGATAACGCTATTGATGCCATGAATGAAAAAGGCATTTTAGAAATCTCTACCTCTCATTTTAAAGATTCATTGAAAGTTGAAATAACCGATTCTGGAGCGGGGATTCCCGATGACGTACAGTCGCGGATATTTGAACCATTCTTTACCACAAAAGGCGTAGGCAAAGGTACAGGATTGGGTTTAGATGTAGTTAGAAGAATAGTGGAAAATCGTCATCATGGAACTATATCTTTAGAATCGCAACCCGGAAAAACGACATTTAAAATTTGTTTGCCGATAGCGGGTTGTGAGAAAGGGTAATTGGGCATTGGGCATGGGGCATTGGGCATTGGGTATTGGGCATGGGGCATTGGGTATTGGGCATTGGGCATGGGGCATGGGGCATGGGGCATTGGGTATTGGGCATTGGGTATTGGGCATGGGAGAATTGGGTATGGGAGAATTGGGTATTTTACCTTATAAAAAACAACAAGCGAGCAAGATGCTCGCACTACGGGTATATGGTGAAATAACAAGCGAGCAAGATGCTCGCACTACGGGTATATGGTGAAATAACAAGCGAGCAA
>NZ_JAYGHM010000090.1:15039-26594 GCF_034931125.1 Rivularia sp. UHCC 0363
GATGCTCGCACTACGTATGTTTTAATAACTCTTAACTCTTAACTCCTAACTCCTAACTTTTCTCATCTCCCTCATGTCAATCTTCCTCTCTTTCTACGCTTTCATCGCTATCGGTATTGCCGAAGGTGGTTTGGGTGTTCTGATTCCCTCAATCGGCGAAACTTACAATTTAACTTCTGCAAACATTACCCTACTTTTTCTCAGTCAAGTTACGGGTTATATTTTCGCGGCTTTAGCTAGCAGTATTTTAAGTAGTCGCATCGGATTAGCAAGGATGTTGCTGTTAGCATCCATAAACCTGACAATTGCTTTAATCATCTACGCTTTTAGCCCTTTTTGGTGGCTGATGGTTGCTGCTGGCTCCTTGCTGGGTTTGGGAATTGGCTTAATTGATGCGGGGATTAACAGCTATATTGCCAACCGAAATCAAGCGGATTTGATGGGATGGCTGCACGGGTTTTATGGAATTGGGGCATTATTGGGACCGGCGATCGCCACTACGTTATTAGCGGTAAACTTACCTTGGCGCGGTGTTTATCTGGTTTTTGCTGCGGTTGTGGGATTGATGGTAGTTGGGATGTTATGGGCTGTGATGTCCGATTTCAAACCTTTAACTAAGAGAATTAAAAAATCGGATAAAACTGCTTCTGCAAATTTGGGTGAAGCTTTAAAAACACCCACAGTTTTGTTAGCTGGTTTGTTGTTAGCAGTTTACGTTGGAACCGAAGCATCAGTAGGTAACTGGGCTTACAGCGTCCAAAATATCAGCCGAGGTACCCCCACATTAATCGCGGGTTATAGCGTCAGTGCTTACTGGTTGGGGTTGACTTTAGGACGTTTTATCAGCGGACGTTTTGTTAAATTGTGGGGTGCAAATCGTACTTTAAATTACAGTTTAATATTATTAGTTTTAAGTTTAATAGCTTGGTGGTTATTACCAAATCAATTAATCAGTTTACCTTTAATTGGTATTGCCTTAGCTCCGATATTTCCGCTGACAATCTGGTTAACACCGCAAAGAATGCCGAGTGGAATTGTACCGGCTGCGATCGGTTTTATTACAAGTTTGGCAAGTTTAGGTGCGGCTGCAATTCCTTCGTTAGCTGGATTTTTTGCATCTCGCTTTGGATTGGAGGTTATTCCGGTTTTGATGATTCCTTTAGCTGGGGTGATGGTGGTTTTACATCGTTGGATGGTGAGGAATTGTTGATAAATAGCTCCGCGTGAATTGTTAATGCAATAAGCCGGAGGCTTGACGCGCAGGCGTATCGCGTTTGTATTTATCCAATAGATTGCCAATGCGACGCTGTAATAAACCGAGACAGATGAGCTACGTTCGTTGTAGCTACAATTACTTCTGTTTTCTCATCGCAAAGAAGACGGGCTTGAGCAGATAAAATCACATCCCCATCTAATGCTTTAGCATCAGCGGTGGGCTGTCCCATTTTCCTAGCTTCTGCCCATAATTCAGCCGCCAGAAGCATAGTATCAGTTTGAATCGGGATATATTCGAGGGTTTGCTTTAAATTGTCGAGCCGACGCAAACTTCGCAATAATCCTGCACGAAGAAGCTCGCGACGAACTTCATAATCTGAAATTTCGGGGATGGCAACTTTTCCTCCGCGTCGTAAGAGGGATTTTAGCCAGATTTGACAATCAAGGGGAGTGCCTGTAGCTTTTGGATTCGTAACCATTCCCAGGGGACCAGAATCCAGTAAAATCAAACGATTCATGGGAATAAAGGGCGATTAGATAACCGATCTTCATCTAAGGCAGTTTTCAAAAAATCCCAAGCTTGCTGATGTTCCGAGGCATCTTCAGTGTCATCCAGCCAGGAATCTAGAAGGTTTATCGCTGCTTGATTTTTCTGCGCTTGCTCGGCATCGATAACGGGTGAAGCGGTTGATGGAATATTTTGTCGAAACTGGCGCAAAGTATCCAGTAAATCTGACCAATATTCTCTAGGGGTAGCTTCAATTTCATGAAGCAGCACTTCGAGAGTGGTTGGAGGTGAGCTAGACTGGTTAGTCATATCAGTGAAGATTGCCGTTAAATATTACATCTTAATTTTAACTTAGCAAACTATTGGGTATGGCAGTTAATAGAGATTAATCAATTCAATATTATTAAGTTTGAGTTTGATTGCTTGGTGGTTGTTGCCAAATCAATTAATAAGTTTACCTTTAATTGGTATAGCTCTTGCTCCAATTTTTCCCTTAACAATTTGGTTGACACCGCAAAGAATACCGACTGCGATCGTCCCAGCAGCGATTGGTTTTATTACGAGTGTCGCAAGTTTGGGAGCAGCAGCAATTCCTTCTTTTGCAGGGTTTTTTGCTTCTCATTTTGGGTTAGAGGTTATTCCGGTTTTGATGATTCCTTTAGCTGGGGTGATGGTGGTTTTGCATTGGGGGATGGTTAATCAACATAACGAAGCCCTCAGACTATAAGTCTGGGGCTACACAAACAAAGCCCACCTTCGTGGGCTAATGGTATGAAGTATAGTTTATAGCTTGGGATTTTATTTATTCTAAGTAACTGTTGGCTATGATGTTAAAGTTTACCTTATTCAATTCGATATAGCCGTTTAAATATTCTGGTTCTACTTTGCTCATATGTTCTGATTCATCGTCTGTAGGCAACCAGAAGCTACTTTTGATTATCGAATTTTTAAATTTAGAATTACATGGTATATTCTGTTGCAATAGGTGTTCGTATACAAATTGTTTGCGAATGTCTCTGGACTTTATTTCTTTACGCTTGTTCTTATCAAAATAGTAATTAACAGGTTTATATTTAATATCAATTATATTAAGACAAGTCACACGTTTAATAAATCTTTCATACATAAAAATAATTTCACGTTCATCATAACTTAACTTTGCGCGTGTAATAGCAGTAGGAAAATAGATTCTAACATCGTTGAATAATGACTGCACAAAAACATTCTTCCTCTTCTTATTAAGATTAAAATTAGTCGATAAAAAATTGTAAAATGCATCACCAGTATAAACATTGTTTTTTAATGCTACATAAAATACATGATTTAATATACGCATTAAAAGTAATATACTGTGGTTTAATTCTTCCAAACTTATTGTCCAAAAAGAATAGAAATTATTTGGAAGCTGAGAATTTATTGATAAATAATCGTTTTGATTAACATACTCTTTTTTTAATTCATAGAAAGTATGATAGCCTTCATATTGATTTTCATAAGCAATTCTCAACCATATTTCTTTGGATAAACTAGGTATTTCACAATAAAAGGCGGTTCTATAACCATAATCATCCCAATGAGTCCAAAATTTTCCACGATTAAGATCCATTCTTAAATGGCAACTATTTGTTTCTCCTATATGCTGAAAATTATATGGATTATCAAGTATGACGGCATCTGGTCTTAAAGGTGAACCATCTATTTCAAAAGCATTGTTGACATTTAATAGTTTTGGCTCATTTTCAATTCTTGCGATTACATCTGATGCTAAATTAATGCTATCTATATACAAAAGCCGAGAAGAATCAATACTGTTTACCAAATAAGTCAAACACATTGATTCCCAAACAAAACAGAAATTGTTAATCCCCCATATCTCTCCTTCCTCTTGCTGCGATAATTTACCGTATAGAAATAATTCAATAGCGTTATGAAAATCCCAATAATCAGCGTCTTTAATAGGTGTTCGATGTTCAATCGTTTCTAAAATATCTTTGAGAATATCAACCGTTTGAATACAAGATTCTTCATTAAATAAACTGCTTTCAGTATCAAGATATCTATGAGCAAATTCTTCAGATAATGCTTTTATTTCAGATATTATCTCTTCACTCAATTGCTGCTTAACTTCCACAAATATGTAACAATACATCCCAACAATATCAGTTGATTGATATTTTACTTGCAACCCGGGCATATCCATTGTGTCAATATATGCAGCACCATTAGGTAAGTACTTAGCCCTATCAAGGTATTGATGGATTTGGGAATAGTCTATTTCTTCACTTTCTCCCAAACGATAAGCTAATGACATTATTTTAGGTTCGTCATAAGCATCCAGTATTTTACCAATTGCATCCAACTTTGAGTAAAGCAGTACTTCATCATCATCGTTTTCAGGTAGTATAACTTTCTGTACGCTACCGTTAGTTTGAATTACTCCATCCCTATCATTTTTAAGTTGCTTTTCTAAGTTACTTTTTTCAGCACAAATATTTTTGTAGCGTCCTAATATTTTGTAAAGCAAAAAATAAATATCGCGCTTGCTATCATATGTATTAAACTTCTTAGCATCAAAGCCTTTAGGTAGGTAAAGCTGCAATTTATTATCTTGTTTTTGAATACCTACGAAGGAATATTTCTCGCTAACAATCGGTTGTAAATCTTGAAAATTTAACATTAGAAATGGTATAAAGAATCTTCATCTTCATAATCAATAGCAGGTACGCTATCATGCCAAAATTCTATTAAGTCTACAGAGTATTGTAAAAAATCTGCATAAGTAGTAAGTTTTATGTTTTTCTTCTGGAGTTTATTTTCTAATAAGCCTATTAGGGGTTTTTTATCTCTTCCGAATACACTATCCCATAAATAAAACATTAACTTATCACGTACTTGCTGAAAACTTATTGCGTAACGATATGGAAATCTTTCAGGATTATCCTCCCAGATTTTTTCAGGAATAATAAACCACCATCCAATTTGCTTATCCTCAATCTTTCTTATTGAAGAATGACATGATTTAATAAATTCGTTTACCCCTATTATGACAAGATACCATCCAATTAATTTATTATTAGGCATTGATAATTCAATAAGCATAACTTCATGAGGTATTGATGTATCTATAGAAGGTGCTTCGATATATTCCCAGTCCCAACGGCGTTTAAATGCCGTGTCTAAATAATAAATGGATTCATCTGAAGTATTTATAGTACAAATTATTGATAAGTTCGGTGGAATATAAATCTTTTTTTTACTCAAAGAATCTTCAACAACATCTACACTCAATTCTGAATTAGGCTTTAGTTTGTTTTGCAAATCTTTAATAAATCTCTCGAATGAAGCATCATCTACCGAGATGTTTTCTCTATCATTAATACCGGCTCTATAACCCATAGCATTTAACAAACCTACTATCTCCATATCAGAGATATTTATCCCATAAGTAGACCATCCATCATTGTTCCTATCCAATAGTTGAAACACACTACCAAATATTGCAGCAGCATTACCTCGGTTTAATTCATCTATCACAAGTAGATAATTCTGCTCTTTTTCTTTATCGTCAATAATACTGCGATAAGCTTTACCTAATACTTGCAAAAAATATCCAGGATAATATTTATAGATAATCGAATTACCAGAAGAAAAGGGTAATAATTTACCCATAAAATCGGAATATTTATATTCGGGATGAAATACTGTTTTAACAATATTAGAATGCTGTTTATCTCTATTTATCCCTAATTCTTTCTCTGCTATTTCATTTACCTTATAGCTTTTCCCCGTACCTGGAGAACCAAATAATATCTTTTGTACCGGACTCATGCACCACCTGCGATCGCAACATTTACGATTGTATTCGATAAAAAATTGATCTGGTACTGTTAAGATAAGTGACCGTATTGACCACAGTGTTTAAATTATAATCAAAGTATATCTACGTAAACTTATCCAATTTACAACCCGCGAAGGCGGGTTTTACCTGTGTAGGCGCGATTTCAATCGCCAGGTTAAATACCAACCCCAAACCCAAAATCGTCTAAACTCAAAGTGTCCGCTAACTCTCTACACCCCATGTCTCGCTGGTTTAATATTGCTGGTCCGTGTAAAGCAGACAAACACTATATGCTACCACCGACAAGTCGGCTACCCGATTTGTCAATGCTGATCGAACAAGAAAGCTATTTTGTCGTTCATGCACCCCGTCAAACTGGTAAAACCACGGCAATGCTAGCACTAGCCCAACAACTTACTGCAACTGGACGTTATGCAGCAGTCATAGTATCGGCGGAAGTAGGAAGTGCCTTTAACAATGACCCCAGCGCCGCAGAATTGGCAATTTTGGGGGCTTGGCGTGGTGCGATAGCGAAGCGCTACTGCAAGCAGATCGCTTCCAACTGATATTCCTTAGTTTATCTTTTTAGGGCAGATTTCAAATTCAGAACGCGCACGAAAGAAGCAGACATCAAACTCAAATAAGAAATTGGCTTGCCCCAAAATCAAAGGCACATCGGCTGCTTGTGTCCAAGCAAATGCTAGGTTAACTGTTGTGAATGAGCAACTTGAGCATCAACAATGACTGCGCGAGCTTCAAATCGAGCCAAGTTTCCTGCTAATACAACCGAGAGCGTCTCATCTTCCCAGATTAAGCCCAGTTGTAGTCCTAACTCGTAGGGCAAAACATTAACGCTTGCGCCTGTATCTAATAAGCCTTCGGTGTTAAGGGATTTACCATTAAGATTGAGCCTCAGAGGCAGATACGGCATTCTATCAACTATACCGAGACTGCTATCAATAATTTTGTAAGGGAATTTTTGAGCGTCAATCATTCTGCTTTTGTTGTTTTGTCGCCAGAAGATTCATTAAAACATTAGCAGCCTCAGAGCAATTGTAGGGCGACCAAACAGGATACTCTTGGTTAGCAACAAAGAAGTTCGCATCTTCTTCTTTGACGAGTTCTGTTGCAAGAAACTGCATTAACCGAAGCTTGTCAATTTTTGGAAGTCCCTGGATTTGCGACATGAGTTCAGCCAATGGCATTTGAGAATCTCCTCGTTTGAAGTTTGGTGAAAAGATTGGGGGACGAGCGCTAGCATTTATTTATTTTACCAATCGCTTAGGGGGTTGGTTGAAGAACTTTCAATCCCTGTGTCAACAATTTTCACCCTGAGCGATGAAATTGGTAATAAGTAATCAAACAATAACAATAAGAAGAAAAAAATCCCCGAACCCAAAATCGTCTAAACTCAAAGTGTCCGCTAACTCTCTACACCCCATGTCTCGCTGGTTTAATATTGCTGGTCCGTGTAAAGCAGACAAACACTATATGCTACCACCGACAAGTCGGCTACCCGATTTGTCAATGCTGATCGAACAAGAAAGCTATTTTGTCGTTCATGCACCCCGTCAAACTGGTAAAACTACGGCAATGTTGGCATTAGCGCAACAACTTACCGCAAGTGGACGCTACACAGCAGTGATGTTATCCGCAGAAGTGGGAAGTGCCTTTAACAATGACCCCAGCGCCGCAGAATTAGCAATTTTGGGAGCTTGGCGTGGTGCGATCGCCATCCGTCTACCGCAGGATTTACAACCTCCTACTTGGGTATATGAGGAGCCAGGACAAAGAATTCGAGCTAGTTTACAAGCTTGGGCGCAGGCTTCTCCTCGACCTTTGGTAATATTCGTTGACGAAATTGATTCCTTGCAAGATGATACTTTGATTTCGGTGTTGCGGCAAATACGGGATGGTTATCCCAATCGTTCAGAAAATTTTCCCTCTTCTGTGGGATTAATCGGTTTACGAGATGTACGCGATTATAAAGTTGCATCTGGTGGAAGCAATAGATTAAACACATCCAGCCCTTTTAATATCAAAGTCAGTTCCATTACTCTAAGAAATTTTAACGCCGCAGAAGTAGCCGAACTATACCAACAGCATACTGAAGATACAGGACAAATTTTCACGCCAGAAGCAAGCGCAACAGCCTTTGATTTAACTCAAGGTCAGCCTTGGTTAGTTAATGCATTAGCCAAAGAAGTTGTAGAAAAAATGGTTAAGGATAGAAGTATTGCTATTACCAAAGAGCATATTTTAGAAGCTAAAGAAATATTAATTGCTCGTCGAGATACCCATCTTGATAGTTTAGCCGAACGCTTGCGGGAACCAAGAATAAAAGCGATTATCGAACCAATGTTAGCTGGTTTGGAATTAGGAGATATCCCCAATGATGATATTCAATTTGTAATTGACTTGGGTTTGTGTATAATGCATCCCCAAGGTGGATTAGCAATTGCCAACCCAATTTATCGTGAGGTTTTACCCAGAGTATTAACGGTGACACCAATGGCTTCTCTACCAATGATTGCACCGACTTGGTTAACTCAGTCAGGGGAATTAAATAAAGATGCTTTATTAGAAGCTTTTATTAGATTTTGGCGACAGCACGGAGAACCATTATTAGGTAGTACTGGCTACCACGAAATTGCACCCCATTTAGTATTAATGGCTTTCTTGCATCGCGTTGTTAATGGTGGTGGTACGCTAGAGCGGGAATATGCAATCGGTAGTGACAGAATGGATTTATGTTTGAGGTATGGTTCTACTACCCTTGGTATTGAATTAAAAGT
Source organism: Rivularia sp. UHCC 0363 (assembly GCF_034931125.1). Classification (NCBI taxonomy): domain Bacteria; kingdom Bacillati; phylum Cyanobacteriota; class Cyanophyceae; order Nostocales; family Rivulariaceae; genus Rivularia; species Rivularia sp. UHCC 0363. The sequence continues at coordinate 23,396 of NZ_JAYGHM010000090.1, forward strand.
ATGGCGCGAGAAGAAGCGCGATCCACAAACTGAAGGAATCGAACAATTAGAATCATATTTAGCACGCTTGGGATTGAATGAAGGTTGGTTAGTTGTGTTCGATCGGCGTAAAAATGCATTACCAATAGAGGAACGTTTGTCAACCCAGATTGTGACAACTGAAAGCCAACGGGCTATTACTGTGATTCGGGCGTGAGTTAACGGTCATTAAAGATGATCTTCCTTTATCTAATAAGCCTTCGGCGTTCAAAGATTGACCATTAAGATTGAGCCTAAGAGGCAGATACGGCATTTGATCAACCATGCCGAGGCTGCTATTAATAATTTTGTAGGGGAATTTTTGAGCGTCAACCATTCTGCTTTTGTTATTTTGTCGCCAGAAGATTCATTATATTGTTCCAATATTTTGATGCACTCGTACCAAATCCTCTGTGGTTACGGACTCAACTTGAATTATATGCGATCAAGTAGCGTATTATATTCTGCGTGAGAACCAACCCAAAACCAGATAATTGTGTCATATTCCAATTGTCCCACGGCTCGATAGTCTCTGTTAATTCGCGCAGAATAAATTGGTAATATTGGATGGACTTTCTTGAAACGCAAGCTGGGGTAGTTTGGATCTTCTTTAAACTGCCGATATGCTTTGCGTGTTTGTTCTTGTATTTGGGTTGGTAAGTCGGCAAACATTTTGCGGAATTTGGCCGTGGTACGAGATTTCACAATTTGTCTGGGTCTAAGTCTTGGGTTTTACCTGCGCGATATTCTGCCATTGCTTCTGCTGCCAAATTAGCTAATATATCTGGAGAACGTGCAAAGGCATCGTCCCACCGTAATTCTTCTTCTATTTCTTCTATTATTAATACCGCGATCGCATTTTGTTTGTCGGTTGGTAGGGTTTTGAGTTTAGCGATCGCTTGTTCGAGTAGTTCTGTCATCTTTAAATCCAATCCGCCTTCCTTAAGGTTGAGCTTCTAACTTTCTATTTTAGGTTACAGCCGATTGGGGGATGTTAACGTTTACGTTTATTCGCGTATTGGGTAAATCGCTTTTACTCAGTCCACCCCAACCTGATTGCAATATAGCCCTCCCTATGAGAGCGATCGCCTGTAAAACGATATCTGCCGTTTCTTCTGGGTTACGACTTCAATAATTATTTACCTTTTGTTCCGATGACTTCGCACCAAGCAGTTGCAAAAAATGCGTCGGGGTCATTGCTCCAGTTATGCAGTGCCGCCGCGTCCGTGTCGTTCAATTTTAGTGCCAGGTATTCGGCTATGATTGAGGGCGATTGGGAGCAGTCGTAGGTAGCAGAGAATTCGATTTTTTCAAACCCCGCTGTTCTCAACAAGCGGGAGAGCTTCCGACCGATGTATATGTCACCACCGTTCGCCGTCTGAAGGTCTGCATAACTTTGGATTGCAGACTGAAGACCAGGAACGTCTGGACCAACGATAAACCCTCCCCAGTCTGGGCTGCGAATTGCTGCAATACCACTTGGCTCAAGAACCCGCAGCATTTCTGTAAGAGCTTTTTCGGGTTCGGAGATGTGTTCAAAAATAGCGTGAGCGAAGACAACGCCAAACGACGAATCTGGAAAAGGCAGTTCGTAAATTGACCCCACGTCGAATGCCACATTGGCAAGACCTAAATCCGAAGCACGACTGCGGGCAAGCTCGATCTGCGATTCCTCTCGGTCAATTCCTTGAACGTGACCCGAATTTAGTAAGAAAGCAAAATCGCAAGAAATGGAACCTGGCCCGCAGCCACAGTCAAGTAGCCGCAAGTTTGAATGAAGGTGAGGAAGTAGAAATCCAGCATGGCTCGCAGCAGTGCGTTGAGCCATAAAGTCGCTCGCTGTTTGGGTGTAGCCCGGTGTGTACTCCTCAGTCATCTCAATAGCGTAAATGAGTTTGTTCTAGTCGGATAACTATTCGCTTCGTGCAGATCGAGCAGTCACACAACCGAACGTAGTCTATATCGGCATCAACCTCGAATTGAACAGCTCCGCAGTGACAGGAACCAGTGTACGTTGCCATAACTTTAATCACTCTCAAGCCAGAATATTTATACTTGAAAGCCATAGTAAACCCAAACAGCAATTCTGGCAGAGTTTTCTATTAAATTAACTTAATCGCTTTTTCCCGTACCAAGGCTACCCAATATTACCTTTTGTATTGGAAGCATAAAGCTCATACACCACCTGCGATCGCAACATTCACGATTCTATTCGATAAAAAATGTATCCAGTACTGCAAAATAATTGACCGTATTTACCGCTGTATCTGACGCTAAAGGCAAAATACACTTACGTAAATTCCGCCGCTATACAACCCGCGTTCACCGAAGGTGCGGCTCAGGCGGGTTTTGCCTGTGTAGCCGCGATTTCAATCGCCAGGTTAAAATATCAACCCCTTCCCCAAAATCGTTTAAACTCAAAGTGTCCGCTAACTGCAAACACCTCATGTCTCGCTGGTTCAATATTGCTGGTCCGTGTCAAGCCGATATCCACTATATGCTATCTCCAACAATACGATTACCAGATTTGGAGGAGTTAATCGAACAGCGTAGTTATTTTGTTGTTCATGCACCTCGTCAAACTGGTAAAACTACGGCAATGCTAGCACTAGCGCAACAACTTACCGCAACTGGACGTTATGCAGCAGTCACGGTATCGGCGGAAATGGGAAGTGCTTTTAATCATGACCCAGGTGCAGCAGAATTAGCAATTTTGGGAACTTGGCGGAATACAATTGAGGATAACCTACTCCCAGAACTACAACCCCCAACTTGGATTTATAATGCTCCTGGGCAGAGAATTAGCGAAAATTTAAGAGCTTGGTCACGAGCGATTAAGCGTCCGTTAGTGTTATTTATCGATGAAATCGACTCTTTACAAGACGATACGTTGATTTCGGTGTTGCGGCAGCTACGCGACGGCTACCGTAGTCGTCCAGAAAATTTTCCTTCATCTGTGGGGTTAATTGGCTTACGAGACGTGCGCGATTATAAAGTTGCATCGGGTGGAAGTGACAGATTAAATACAGCTAGCCCTTTTAATATCAAAGTTAGTTCCATTACTTTAAGAAATTTCAACGCCGAAGAAGTGGCAGAATTATACCAGCAGCACACGGAATATACTGAACAAATTTTCACACCAGAAGCAAGCGCAACAGCTTTTGATTTAACTCAGGGACAA
>NZ_JAYGHM010000091.1:0-2196 GCF_034931125.1 Rivularia sp. UHCC 0363
AGCGAGACGCTCGCACTACGCTAACCCCTCAAAGTTGATGTGACAGACTACTAGTAGTCTGTCACACTAACTTTGATGGATAAAATTTTCGTAGTGCGTGTGCGTAAGCGCAGACTCACGAAGTGTGCGCGTTCACCGCAAGGTGTTCCCGCAGGAAAGCGCAAGCATCTTGCTCGCTCGTGACCAATAGATCGCGGGACGCTCGCACTACCGGACACCCCTGAGAACTTATGTGGTGGAGTACTACTAGTCCACCACATTTAATATGATGGGTAAAACATTCGTAGTGCGTGTGCGTAAGCGCAGACTCACGAAGTGTGCGCGTTCACCGCAAGGTGTTCCCGCAGGAAAGCGCAAGCTTCTAGCTCGCTCGTGACCAATAGATCGCGGGACGCTCGCACTACCCCAAACCCTTATAACTTATGTGGTGCAGTACTAGAGTTGCGGCAAAAATCTTCTTAATTGCGATTATGCAATGATTATTCATATTATCTTTTTTACCTACTCCCTATTCCCTATTCCCTACTCCCTAATCCCTAATCCCTATTCCCTACTCCCTACTCCCTAATCCCTCTTATTTATCATCGCAACTACGGAACCAAAAACTTCACTCTTGTTTAATATGACCGTGGAGAACTACTAGAGTTTCTGCAAGCTGATTCAAGCGGGTTTCCAGTTTTTGCTTGCGTCCGAGTAGCTGACGTAGTTGTTGATAGCGGGCGATCGCCATACTAACGCTAGCTACTTGTTCGGGGGGACAGGGACGACACCAAACTTCACCAGAATCATCTAAACCACATAAACGGTAGCCAGTGCGGTTCGATTTCAATGAGGGTTCTGGAAGAGCCGCGCAAATTTCTTCTACATAATCCATCAAGCGGTCAACTTCTGCATGACGTAGGGTTGCAGTGGCTTCTGGTTCGGGATCTTTTTCATGAGATTCTAACCAGCCATTGACAATCGGTCCTTGTAAGTATAATTCCTGAATTTGTCGCACAATTTTATGTAATTCAGTTTGCCAGCCAGCAACAATTTCTTGAATTTCTACCAAGACATTAGATGCCAAAGCGGGATTAGGAGCATTATGATGGCTGCTAAAGTTTGGAGATTTAAATTTAGGAAGACTTGGTGGTTTGAGTTGCTCATCTTGTGCTGAAAAGGTCGGCACTGAGTTATCTTGTTCCTCAGAATTTTTTGCAACTTCTGGCTGGGGAGTTTGCAATTTAACTTCTTCGTCCGGTTCGGTTGCAACTTCGGTGGATTCCGGAGCGCCGATCCGAAACGATAAAGACTCTTGATTCAAACCATTACTATCGCTATTTTCATCGATAGGGTTCGTAACGCGAATGTCTAAATCCTGTAAAGTTGCCTCAATACGCTTTAAGCCTGCTTTCATAGAAATATTCGGGGATTCGTGTCTTGGTGCAGTCATACGACGTTTTTTTGGCTAGGGTTGAATTTATTTTCTTGCCCGCGATCGCGCTAACTGCTTTTGCTGTATTTTTATCTATATAAAAGTTATTTGTAACCGAAAACTGCACCCTTGAGTTAAAAAAGATTAAAAAAATTACAACTCTAATTATTACGAATACTGAGGAAATGTCATTGAGTAAAGTTATTCTTGTCACTGGTCCTGCCCGTTCCGGAAAAAGTGAGTGGGCAGAAACTCTAGCAAACCAGTCTGGCAAAAAAGTAATTTATATAGCAACCGCGCTGTTATCGCCGGATGACAAGCAATGGCAACAACGAATTATTCAACATCGAAATCGCCGTCCCCAAAGCTGGATAACCTTGGAGGTTCCTTTTGAATTATCCGACCGCTTAGCCGATGTAAAACCGGACAATATTATTTTAGTAGATTCACTCGGAACCTGGGTAGCAAATTTTCTCGATCAAGACGATAAATATTGGCTTAACACTGTTGAAGAACTTTTAGAAACCATACAGCTAGTTGCAGCACCGATGATTTTCGTTGCCGAAGAAACCGGATGGGGAGTAGTACCAGCTTATCCCCTCGGTCAAACTTTTCGCGATCGCCTCGGTTCATTAACTCGTAAATTAGGCGTTATCTGCCAAACAGCATATTTAGTCACCGGCGGACACGTTTTAAATCTCAGCGCACTCGGTACTCGTTTACCGTCTTGATGGTGGGACAAGGGGATAAGGGGATGGGGAGATGGGGAGATGGGGGGATGG
>NZ_JAYGHM010000091.1:2298-5937 GCF_034931125.1 Rivularia sp. UHCC 0363
GATGGGGAGATGGGGGGATGGGGAGATGGGGGGATGGGGAGATGGGGGGATGGGGGGACTGATAGCGAGCGAGACGCTCGCACTACTAACTCTGGTGGTTTTAACTTTTTTTTCTTAACTCTTTATTCAGGATTCACAATCCAAAATCTAAAATCTAAAATCTAAAATTAAAATATGGCATCTAAAACAGAAGTTAAAAAATACCTGGCTCACTGGTTCCAGTTGGGTAAGAAAGTTTTTATAAATAACGGTGCGGCTAGTTTGCAACCCCAAAAAGTTATTGATGGTGGAAACTATAGCGAGGATTTCGAGGAATGCTGGCAAAAAGTTTTGTCTTCTAAGTCGGGTGAGTGCTATCTCGAAGGTACGCAACAAACTATTACTGAATTACTTTCACCTGAATGGGATATGGTTTCTTGTTCTCGTTGCGAGATGCCGGTACCCTTGAAAAACTTAGGTATGCCAACTTTATTATGTCCTTGTAATGATGTATTAGGCTGGCCAAATACCGAACTTCCACAGCCGCGAGAACCTGTTAAATCTCAATTTCAATTAGGTCAAATTCGCGATCGCCTTTTGCAGAATCAACCATCTGAGTCCATAGATTAAAACTAATTGGCATTTTGTAATGATTTTAAGCTCACCTTTGTGGGCTTTATTTTTGCACTGATTTTTGATGTTGATTATTACAAAAAATCAACAAGTGCAATTACGAATTGATGCTTGTCCTTATCTAGATTACGGTATCAAAGGAATTGTAAATTTAGTTTCTCGCGATGCGATCGCAAATAATACATCCGTAAATGAGAAATTTTTTAAAGTAATTATCCAATCAGATCAAACTTTCGGAAATTATAGCCGTAAATGTAATCTTCAAATCGGAATGAATGCTACCGCTCAAATTATTTCTAAACAAGAAACCGCAATAAATTATTTATTAAGAAAAGCTAGGTTAGCTACGGATTTATTAGCAGAACTATAACACTTTCATTTAGTTATCGGGAATAATCGCTAGTTTTCTAAGCAATAAAGTGTTCTATATCACAAAAAAGTAGTATTTTGGTAGTGATAGGGGAAAAAGATTAAGTAATTAAATAAATAGAGTATATGGTTAAGTTAAGTAAATGGGGCAGCAGAGTAGATATTATTATAGAAAATATATGTCATAAATTAAGTTATAAAAGCATTATATAAGGCTGTGCAGATCACATTTTTAGGGACAAGTTCTGGGGTACCAACGCGATCGCGCAATGTTTCTAGTGTTGCCCTTCGATTGCCGCAAAGAGCAGAATTATGGTTGTTCGACTGTGGTGAAGGTACTCAGCACCAACTATTGCGGAGTGACTTGAAAATGAGTCAACTCTCCCGAATTTTCGTTACCCATATGCACGGCGACCATATATTTGGTTTAATGGGTCTGCTGGCTAGTTGCGGTTTGGCTGGAAATGTTCGTCGCGTTGATATTTATGGACCCGAAGGATTAAACGAATATTTACAAGCTTGCAGACGTTATTCTCATACACACTTTTCTTACCCGGTAAAAGTTCATGCTGTTCGTCCGGGAATAGTTTATGAAGATGCTGAATTCACGGTTAGCTGCGATATTTTGCATCATCGAATCACAGCTTATGGTTATCGTGTAGAGGAAAAAAACCGAGCCGGAAGATTTGATATTGAGAAAGCTAAAGCCTTAGAAATTCCACCCGGTAGAGTTTACGGTCAACTCAAACGCGGTGAAACTGTAACTTTAAAAGATGGCAGAGTTATTAACGGTTCAGACTTGTGCGGACCAACGGAAATTGGACGCAAATTTGCTTATTGTACCGACACGGTTTTCTGTGAAAATGCAGTTGACTTAGCTAGAGATGCCGATGTATTGATTCACGAAGCCACTTTTGCCCATCAAGACTCGCAAATGGCTTTTGATCGGCTGCATTCCACATCCACAATGGCAGCGCAAACTGCATTAGCGGCAGGCGCACATCATTTAATTATGAGTCACTTTAGCCCCCGTTACGCCCCAGGAAACGCCATTGAACTAAAAGATTTACTCAATGAAGGTCGAGCAATTTTTCCCAACACTCAAATGGCTTACGACTTTATGACCTACGAAGTACCTAGAAGACGATAATAATTGGTAATTGGGCATTGGGCATTGGTAATTGGGCATTGGGCATTGGGCATTGGGCATTGGGCATAGTTATCTATCCCCTTGTCCCCCCATCTCCCCATCCCCCCATCCCCCCATCCCCCCATCTCCCCATCCCCCCATCTCCCCATCTCCCCATCTCCCCATCTGAAAACTTTATACTTGAATAGAACAGTTTTTTAAAACAGGAGGGTCGAGATATGGCTCCCAATCCCGCTATTATGCAAGCTGTGGAAAAGTTGAATTACCGCGTCACTGTTGGTGATGTGGCGACGCAGGCTGGATTAAATATCGAAATGGCAAATCAAGGTTTGTTAGGGCTTGCAACTGATGCTGGGGGTCATTTGCAAGTGGCGGAAACAGGTGATATTGTTTATCTTTTTCCGCGTAATTTCCGCGATGTTTTACGTAATAAATATCTAAAATTACAGCTACAGGAATGGTGGCAAAAAATCTGGAAGGTTCTATTTTATTTAATTAGAATTTCCTTTGGAGTTGTCTTAATTCTTTCTATCGCTTTAATTTATATCTCGATCATTTTGGTTATTTCTTCTTCTTCCTCTGACCGCGATAACGATCGAGGTGGTGGTTTTGGCGGAATGAGATTTTTCTATTTTCCAGATTTATTTTGGTTTTTTAGTCCAAATTACAATAGTGGATATCGAAGTCACGGAGGACGGCAGCGGGAAAAAAGCGAATTAAATTTTTTAGAAGCTATATTTTCGTTTTTATTTGGTGACGGAAATCCTAATATGAATCTGGAAGAACGCCGCTATCAGGAGATTGCAACTGTAATTCGTAATAACAGTGGTGCGGTAGTCGCCGAACAGATTACGCCTTATTTAGATGATATTGGCGAGACATATCAACAGGAATATGAAGATTATATGCTGCCGGTCTTAACGAAGTTTAACGGCAATCCGGCGGTAAGTCCTGAAGGTGAAATTGTCTATTCTTTCCCGGAATTACAGGTAACTGCTACCCGAAATAATCCCCAATCAATACCGGCTTATCTCAAAGAATTTTCCTGGAGCTTTAGTAAAGCAACTTCCTCGCAAGTAATGCTCAGCGCTGGACTGGGGGTAGTAAATTTTGTCGGTGCTTTGATATTAGGAGGCTTATTACGAGATGGTGCTGTAGCTAGACAAGTTGGGGGGCTGGTTGGTTTCGCGCAAGGAATCTACTGGTTGCTATTAGCTTACGGTGCGGGCTTTTTACTCATACCTTTAATACGATATTTTTGGGTACAGTGGCGAAACGGTAAAATTAGCGATCGCAATCGTCAGCGTCAAGTCAGAGCGAAGTACATAGCCGCTGCGGACGAAAAGTTACAGCAAAAAATCGATTATGCACATCAGTTTGCTACAAATACGGTTATCGGCAAAGACAATTTAGCTTACTCCACCGAAACCGACTTAATTGACCAAGAATTAGAGCGTTCCGATCAAATTGACGCAGAATGGCGCAAACGGCTTGAGGAAGGGGAATGA
>NZ_JAYGHM010000091.1:6041-26292 GCF_034931125.1 Rivularia sp. UHCC 0363
TGATGGGAAGATGGGGAGATGGTGAACCCACTCTCGTGCGGAGGTTCCCTCCGTTGAGAGAAGTGGTGAACCCGAAGGGGGAGATGGGGTGATGGGGTGATGGGGAGAAATAATTATTATTAACTTTTAACTCCTAACCCCAATCCAAAATCCAAAATCCAAAATCTAAAATCCAAAACTCCTAACTCCTAACTCCTAACTCCTAACTATACCCAATGCCCTATTACTAATTTACTTAACTTCAATCGGTGCTAGGGCTACATTTTTGTAGTAATAATTTAAAATTTGTAGATAGTTGTAGCCTTGACTGGCTAAAAAACTAGCGCCATATTGACTCATACCTAAAGCGTGTCCCCAACCAAGTCCATTTAATACAAAAGTACCATCTTGCCCTTTACTAACGGTGAAGCGGGTACTATTAAGCTTAAATTCGGTGCGAACTTGCTCTCTTTTGATTTCTTTAATGCCTTTTTCACCAACAATGTGCAATTTTTTGACGCTGTTAAAAGGTGATAGTTCTACGGTTTTAATTTCTTTGATAGTGCCAATTTCGGGAAATTTTTTACTAATTTCTGTAGATGATAAACTTTGTTGCCATTTACAGTTAGAACTAAGATTAGGCGCATTCAAATCGAAGTCTGGAACTCCACGTAGGTAAGGTGAACTGTTACCCCACACGTCTTCTACATTTTCGGTATGTCCGCCAGAACAAGCATGAAATACTGGTTCAATTATTTCATTGTTATAAGTTAATACTTGTCCTGCTGTCGCGTCTACTGCGGCGTAAATTTTCGGGTCTTCTTTGATCACACCTCCATAAATTTGCCATTTGTCAGGAGTGTCTCCGACATCAAAAAGCGGATTTGCTTGCTCTTTCTGTCGTCTGTAAAGCGCGTAACTACGAGCTGCTACGGCTTGAGCTTTCAGAGCTTCGGGATTCCATCGAGCATCCATTTCTCCACCAACTACACTGTAGAGATATTCTTCTAAATCAACCCAGTTAACTGCGGTTAGTCCTTTTGGTGTGGGGATAACTAAGGTTCTACCCCGATACCAGCGATCGCCAATATAAACAAATCCTTTACCTTCGGGTTCAATCCAAAATAATGCGGATTGCCATTTATCTAGAGCAACTCCACCGGGTACGGGTTGAGCGTAGTAAGCTTCTCTTCCCGGTAATTTTCCTAAAGAACGTCCACTAGCATCTTTGACGATCGCAGTGGTGGAACTGCCAACTTTAACTCGGTTTACATCACGCTCAATAGCCACACGCATAATTACCGATGCTTGTGCTGGGACAATCATAATCATCCACAATAGTACTCCCAGCCACCAATGACGTACTTTTATCTGGGATAACATTGAATAATTTTTTAATCGGAATTTCATACTGCTTATAATAATTTTGTAAGATTTTCTTGTTAGAACTATATATATTGGACGGACATTTAATCGGTAGTTCCCCGGAACTCTGGTTTTTGGCTGATCAATATGCAAGCTTATCTAGCTAGCAATAATTATATAGTTTTTTAAATTATCCGAGATAAGTTTATTTGCTATTCTTGATACAATCCAAATAACATAACTGGTTTGTAAATTGTTGCTACTGTACCTTATAAAGCTGCAATCTGCTGTATATATATGCAAACCGAGATCAATTTTTCTGGAGGGGGTTTGGGGGAGAATCCCCCAATATCTTGGTTTTTTCCAAATATAAAATATAAATCGATTATTTGCAGTAAGTTTTATTCTTCCTACTTCCTCAATAATTACCGAACAAAATTAATTTCAGGCATATACTTTTGACGATTTTGGGGCAACATTGGCGATAATTCCCACTAAATTTAAGTTGTTAAGAATTTCTGTCGCTTGAATTAGTTCGCTTTGCTTGATTTTACCGATGCGTCCTACCATAATAATGCCGTTACATAAGGAAGCTAAAATCCTTGCATCTACGGTATCTAAAATCGATGAAGCATCTATTAACACTAAATCGTATTTTTGGGTAAATATATCTAAAAGTTCTTTCATCCGCCGCGAACTAAGTAATGTTACTGTATCATCTGGTATCGGTCCGGCAGTTAAAACATCGATCGCAGGATGAACGGGTTGGACGTAATCGGATATAGGACTATTTGCCTCTTCTAACAATAACAAGGAAAGTCCCCAATCGTTGGAAAGATCCATAATCGAGTGTAAGCTGGGATTTCGCAGGTTTGCATCAATTACCAAAACTCGTTGATGCATTCTCGCAGCACTTACCGCTAATCCCAATGTTGAGGTTGATTTCCCTTCACCTTCCCTAGCTGAAGTAATCATCAATGATTGACAGTGTTGCGGATACCTTAATATTTGAATATTTTGGTAAGCCATGTCTAAGGTTTCGTGGGAAGGTAAATAAGCAATGGTTTGTGAAAAAGCAGGATATGACTTTTGTCCCCGCAATAAACGTTGCGATCGCACTCCAATTGGTAAACCAAAAAGTTTTTTCTTTTCCCTAGGTGCTAAGAGTTTGGGAATTTTACCAAGTAAGCGCAGGTTGGTAAACCTAGTTAGTTCTTGAGGACTGTAAATAGTGTCGCTCAATAGTTCTAAAATTAATGCGATCGCGATACCTAAAATTGGACCAGTGACTGCACCTGCTAATAAAATCAACATTCTGGAGCGACCAGTTTTAATTCCTAATTCTGGTTCTTCAAGTATTTGCCAATCAAACCCACCTTGAGCAATTTTCAGTGCTAAAGATTGACGCGCTTCCATCAACTGTGCGAGGGTTTTGCGGTTGGTTTCTACGGACGGTAACAAGCGGTTATATTCGGCAATTAAACTAGGATATGTATTTAATTCTGAGCGTAGTTGACTTTCGGACTGCATCAAACTTTGCTGATTTGCTCGCAAACCCAAGGCTTCTGTTTGCAATTTAACCAAATCTTCGACTAATTTTAAATCTACTCCCGCAAGTTGCCCTTTTGTCAACAGTGGCTTTGCTGTATCATTGGCAATATTTGCTTTGTCTCCTAAGCTCCGTCCTGTTTCTTGACGCAATAAGTTTAGTTGACTCTGACGCTGTTCTAGAAGTTGTTGTACTGTGGGAGAATTATCGGTAAACCGTTGTCTTTCTTGCGCTAAAGCTAGTTCTGTTTTTTGAATTTCATCTAACAGCGATTGATAGCGAGTTGACTGACTCAGACGAGAAGATATTAAAGCATTTTGGGGAGAAGCAGCGAGTTTTTCTTCTAAGTTACTGTATTGAGCTTCTACATCTTGCAGTTGAGCGGTGGTTGTATCAAGCTCTTTTTTGATTCCCGCAAGAGATTCTAACAAAATTGTACTTTGGACTTGCGGATCGAGTATCTTGTATTTCTGCCGAAAGTTCTCTAAGTTTGTTTCCGATTCAATGACTTGCTGTTTTATTTTAGGAAGTCTTTCGTTGACGAAAGCAAGTCCTTTGGACAAACGCTCCTGTTGCTGTTCTCGATTAAAGTCTTGATAAACTTTCTGCAACGCTTCCAGTACTTTCTGTGATTTAGCTGGATTTTTGTCTTCAAAAGATACTTCAAATACTTCAGAGGGAACTTTATTAATTCCTGCTCCTGCTTGTATTTGAGTTACTGTTAAAGGTCCTTCTTCACCTTTCTTACCTTTAATATCTTCGACTGTAATATTTGGATATGTCGAACGCAGTAATGTCACCGCTTTTTGAATCAGTTTTTTACTCCGCATTAATTCTAATTGAGCCGTATAATCTACAACTTGAAGATTAGAATCAGTAAAATCATTATTTAAACTATTCTGATTATTAAAATTATTTGTCCCTTGATATATATTAGAACTCACTAATATTTGCATCGAGCTTTCACGCATTGGTTTGACTACTACTGATACAAGAGTAGCAACCGACATAACAATACCTGCGACACCTAAAATTAGCCAGCGTCGGCGATATAATATGGTAGATAGCTGTCTAATATTAACAGCTTCTTGTGGTCCGGCAATTATTATTTGCCCGTTCTCCAGACCAGTGTCAAGCACCATAATAAACCTCTTAAATCAAAACACTAATTTATGTTAATTTATGCAAGAAAATTACTTTTTATGCAGACAGATACTCTGTCCAAAAGACTAAATTAAATTTGTTTTAGACAAATAATCTAGCATATATAAGCAGGGTATGCTCATAATTTATTTGATGAATCTGAGACTAATTATTTGAGACTAAATATATAGAATTAAAATTACGTATTAAATGTTTCCTTTGACTTTGTTGTAAATGCAATTTAATTAAATTTGTATTGCTCAAATACACTGTACAGTTCAGTAAATTTAATTTATCTGCTACAAGAGGAACTAACATTTTTTACCAGGTTACTTAAAAAATTTAAGTGTCCTAGACTATTTTTTCCTAGTTTATCTATTATAGTAAAATTAAATTTATTTTTTGCTTGAAGAATATTTTGGGGATTGGACAAAAACGCAGCAAGTTTAAATCGTTTATCTGCGGGTATTCCAACTGCAAAATCTGCACCAATACTGTTGAGAAAGGCTTTTGCTTTACCAGAACCACCTAAGCTGTAAAAGGGTACTCCGAGTGTAAGTGCTGTTAATCCTAGATGCAGTTTGTATGAGACAACTAAGTCTAGTGTTGCAAGAAACTCAAGTGTTGATTGGGGGTCTGTATATACATGATGTTTGATATTCTTGGATTGTTTGGGTTGCAATTCGCTATTTATTGGTGACGAAGGTAAATAAGTTTTAATAAAATGGAAAACAATATCTCTTCTGATAGATGCAATAAATTTCAGTTGCAAAGCTAACCATTGACACTGTAATGTTTGAGGAATATTTATTCCTACATTGATAACATTACTCTGCTTGTTTTGATGGGGGATCTGCCAAAATTTTGGGACTGAAAGTAACACGTCGGGGTAATAAAAAACTTCTTTACCAAACATATTAATTAAATCTCGATCTGATTCTAATCTGACGGTACAGCATTGACACATATCTCCTTGAAAAAATTCTCGTCTCCAGTATGAAAGTTTTGCATTTGCTCCCAATCCTTCTCCACCGATGGAAATTGGATATACGGGACAATTTTTCTCGGTGCTGACGATTTGTAAGCGACGAAAATCTGCTTCAAATGGTGCTGAAAAGTTTTCTACAAGAAATCCTCCTCCACCGATAATGCAAAATTTGGCATCGTTAAGAAGCTCATCTAAGGAATCGGTAGTCTGAAGTTGATACCGTTGTGCTAACTGTTTATCTAAACGATAAATCACAGGTTTAACATCTAAATTTTTGAGATGTTTGGCAAATTGAACTGCCATAATGTCGTCACCGTAGTTACCATAATTGTACGAACCCCAAATTGCAACTTTCATTTTTATGGGAGTAGGGAGTAGGGAGTAGGGAGTAGGGACTTGGGAATTGGGAATTGGGAATTAATTTGTTTTTGAGTATCTTTTATATTGAGATTATCGTGAAAAAGTGATTATTTTTCATTAAACAAGGAAAATTATGAAGAATAAACCAAGATTATTTATTGGTGTTTCTTGTTGTTACTGTTCCCCGTTCCCTATTCACTATTCCCTTTTTTAAAGTGATGCTGTGTTTGATGATATTTCCAAAGTTTACCTTTGAGTTCTAATAATTCTTGATAACCTCCTTGTTCGACAATACGTCCTGCTTCAAGGACTACAATTTTGTCGGCTTTATAAATAGTGGAAAGTCGGTGAGCGATCGCAATTACGGTTCTTCCGCGAGCTAACCTTTCTAAAGATTGCTGTACCAAACCTTCACTCACCGAATCAAGAGCGCTAGTTGCTTCATCTAAAATTAAAATCTCTGGATTGCGTAATAATGCTCTTGCGATCGCAATTCTCTGTCTTTGTCCTCCAGATAAACGCAAACCGCGATCGCCGAGTTTTGTATCAAAGCCTTCGGGTAGTTCTAAAATAAATTCGTAGGCATTTGCACTTCTAGCTGCTTCGATAATCGTCTCATCGTCAATATCTAACCCGTAAGCGATATTTTCTCGCACAGAGGTGTTAAATATAAAGGTATCTTGACTTACTACTGCGATGTTTTGACGTAACGAAGCAAGACTATATTCGCGTAAGTCAACTTGATCAATTAATATTTTTCCAGAGGTTGGGTCGTAAAAGCGTACTAATAAATCCACGAAAGTTGTTTTACCCGAACCCGAAGCACCAACTAAGGCGACCATCTGACCGCATTCGATGGTTAAATTAATATCGTGCAGGACTAATTTACCATCGCTATAAGCAAAGTTGAGGTTTACTATTTCTATAGCTTGCTTTAAACCGGGAAACTCGCGATCGCCATTTGGTAAATAAGCTTTGTTATCAGTTCTTAAAAGTTCTTCAACTGACCTTAAAGCTCCAGAATTCATCGCAATTATACCCCAAGAACTATTCATATGAGCAATAATTGGCAGCAAGCGGAATAAAGCAAACAAAAAAGCAAGTAGAGAAACTACATTTAGAATTCCACTCGATATCAAAGTTGAAACTGCGACTAAAATCATTGCTACCAAAATTGTCGTAGCTAACGCTTCAATTAACGGTTGTAAAAGTCCGCTAAGAGTACTAGCTTTTAACCAAGCATTGGCAAATTTCTCAGCTACTCGATCAAAACGCTTGCGTTCAAATTCTTGAGTCCAAAATGCTTGAACGGTACGAATACCACTAACAAATTCTGTGGTTTTTGCGGCTAATTCCCCCCCAGCGGATGTCATTTCAAAGCTTGCTTGACGCACTCTACGAATCCAATTCGATGCTGCTGCTGCGAGTAAACTAAAAAGAAGTATTGTAACTAAAGTTAACTGCCAAGAAATTACGAACATAGCGCAAGTGTAAGCTAAAATTACGCAGCTTTTAGTTATAAAATTAATCAGTTCGTTAAAAGCAAAGCTCAGATGACTAACTTCAGCAGAAAAAGTATTAATTAATTCTCCCGAACGTTTTTGAATATAGTATAAAAGGCTGAAGCTTTCAAACTGCTCAAATATTCGTTTACGAAGAGTATCAACTAAGCCAATTTCACATACTTTAGCGTAATAACGCCCCAAATAGCTAAAAACTGCTCTTACCCAAACTGTAAATAATATTAAACCAGATATCCGCCAAATGCGTTGTGCAGCAACAGCTTGAGTCCCTAAAAGATGAATATCAAACCATTCAATCCCAGTTTTAAACGGAGAGCGATCAGGATTAGTTAATCCCTGCAACAAAGATGCTATTAAACCGATTCCCACTGCTTCCAATACCGCAGCCACAATTGTAAAAACCACAGCTATAATTGCAATACGATAAAACGGTTTAAATGCCTTAATAATCAGATAATTTTCTTGCCAGAAACTGTTAGTTTTGAAAATTCTATTAATAAAATAAGGTAGTTTTATGTACATATATATATTAAATAGGGAGTAGAGAATAGGGAATAGAAAGCGTGTTTATTTACTAATATTATATAAATCGAATAGTAGTCTTATCCGATCATAAATGTACCTAAGATAACTAAAATCTATTGCGAAATTTAAAATGCTGATTCTATTTTTAAAATTGGAATATTAACTTCATATTACTAATTAATCTTATTTGTTCTCCCTACTCCCCATTCCCTACTCCCTCTTATTTTACGGTTGCTGTAATTTTTGAATTTTAGATAAAATCAAAAAACGCCAAACATTTTGTATTTTTAAATTAAATTTCAACATAAAAGCAATCAATTGCCAAGACTTTTGATAGCGTCTGTATTTAGCAAAAAATTTCAAAGCCGAAACCATATGCACTAACGTTAGATAATTAAACTTGGAACTGGTACTAGAACGTTGATATAAATGCAGTGCAGATGCAGACGGTTGGAATAAAACTCTGTACCCATTTTGCCAAGCATCTACACACAAACTTACATCTTCAAAATACAAGAAAAAGCGTTCGTCAAACAACCCATATCGCTCTACATATTTCCCCGATACCATCATGAAAGCTCCAATTGCCCAATTTATTTCTACATTTTTTCTAGGAGGAGGCATACAGGCATAATAATAATCAAAAGGGTAAATTAAATTTTGTATTTTATCTCCTAATAAATATTTAAATAGCAAAAAATTGAACGTAGGAAATCTCCGAATCGAAGGTTGAACCGATTTGTCAGGATAAAGCAATTTAGGACAAACAATTGCAACATCGGGGGCTGAATTTAAAGTTGTTTTTAATCGAGAAATTATTTGGGGTTTAAATGTTACGTCCGGATTAATTAATACGTAAACTTTACTTGGTAAAGCCGCAACCGCTCTATTATTTGCAGCACCAAAACCTAAGTTTTGCTCTCCTTTTTTACCTATAAATATTTCTGGATATCGTCGAGTAAAATCATCCAAAATTTGCGGACATTTATCCTTGGAGGCATTATCATACACGATAACCTTGCCTGTTTCTGGGTATATTTCCTCGACCGCTTTTATACAAGATTCAATCGCACCCCTTAAAGTATGGGCGGAATTGTAAGAAACAATTACAAAAGATATATCATTTTTTGCTGTCATGGTAAACGCACCTGCACCCGCATCAAGATGATGCAGTTAATTACAAAGTATTGAGTAATTTGTTTTCTTGACTAAATCAATTGAATACTCCTAAGCAAAATTATTTAATCATAAATTACAGCTTGAGTCAGAATTTTAACCTATTTTGAGTGTTTTTCAATTTTTGTCTTCTCTTAAAGTAAAATAGTTTAGTATTAAATTACAATGCAATGTGTGTATATCTAGCATCCCCCAAAAGTTGTAGATCTTGCAGTAAAGCAGTTGCAATAGTTGTAATTACAATCGAGATGACAATCTAGTCAGTCACGCATTATTTATATAAACGTTGACATTGCGCGAATGTTTTTTTTGCCCGTAGATGATATTAGATACATTCGATACATCTTAAAAGCTAGTATCATGTATGGCGATCGCAATTGGTGGGGTTATTTCCCAAAAGTTTTGATTGAATAATCTAAAATTAATCATGAAATAGTAAATAATTATAATTTATACCTCTGCTCGTAGTTATTTACGAACTGACCATTATTTAGCGTTTTAAGCTTGGTATGTGTCTTTCAAAGCGCATCAAGCATAAATAAATTGTTTGATTAAGAAAGCAATTATATTAAGTCAATAACCTACAAAGCCTGTATTGATTAAAGTTGCTCGATTAACCTCAAAATAAACTGCTGCAACCATAATTTTAAATATTTGTATTTAAAAACACAAATAACTGTAAGTAAATACTTGGATTTTCAAATTGTTACCTAGAAAAATGTTAAAGTTTTTGTAAAGATAACTGAAAATTTACCGATGGCGAGTTGACTTAATTAAGTAAATAAACTTATGATTGCTTTAAGATTTTATGAAGCTAAAATAAATTAGCAGTCATAAATAGTTGAAAGTATCTATCAGTTTTGCTCGCTGTCGTATGTCCAGGCAGTCAGTCACGACATGAGAAATGCTTAATTTAAAAGGGATTTATAATTTAAAAGCAATTTAATGAATTGGATTTATTTCTACCGCACGCAAGTGTGAAGGATATCAAAGAAGTTTAAAAAATCTGAAAAACCGAAATAGTTTAATAGTCCCGCAATAATTTCAATTACTATTACTTCTTAACAATCGTTACTGATTCTTAGCTATGGTTCACGAGCAAAGGTCAACATCAGTAAGTTTAATACCGTATCCTAATTTAGATGCTAATTCTTGGAATGATAGCGACACCGATCGCTGTAACTATAATTTTGGTTATAAGATCAAGCTCAAAGATGAGAAACTGTTAGTTAAACGAACTTGTAAACCTTCGCAGATGCATTTGCTTTCTAATAGAAGCGAAGGATTTTTAGCAGACTGGCTGAAATTTTCTCCTGCAACAATAGTAGAAATAGATTCGCAAATTGAATTAGAACATCTGAAAATGTGGGCTAATCAATGTCGGAGATGTAAAAAGACAGTCTTTTTGCGTTTATCTCAACAAGAAAAATTATGTCAGTATTCTGGTAAATTGAATAATCTCTATCAATTTATCAAGCGATGCTGTGATTTTTTTGGAGCATTGATATTATTAATTATATTTACTCCTATATTGATTGCGATCGCAATATTAATTCGATTTTACTTTAATGAGCCGATACTGCAAACGCAGTGGTACGTGGGTAAACAGGGTAAATTATTTTGTATTTATAAGTGGGGTGGGAATCTTAGAGAAATTCATCTGGATGTTTTGAGTAAGCTACCGCAATTGTTTAATGTTCTTCAGGGTAATATGAGCCTTATAGGCAGATTCCCTTGGAGTTTAAGCGAAGTAATAGCAATCAGTTGCGAACAAAATCTTTCTAATTTTGACAATTTACCCGGTATTACAGAAGCATGGATAAAAAATAATTAGTGAATCATGAAGGTAAGTAAAGCGGCTGCACTTGCAATTCAAAACTTCGGATATCATCAAATTGGTCAATGCAATATTTGTGGAAAATCTACTATTTTCATCTGCATTGATGTGAATACAGTCCGGAATAATATGTACTGTCCTGTATGTAAAAGTTCATCCCGAAAAAGACACGTTGCTAAGTTATTGATTGATAAAGTTAATCCCAAATCTAGTTTAGCTGAGGTTTCATCAAATAAGCAGCTAAATAATTTGAGTATTTACAATGCTGATGTGAATGATGCTTTTTATCAAGTGCTGCGTAATTTAAAATCTTACTACTGTTCTAGCTATATACCAGATGTTGAACCGGGAACCGAAATTAAAGAAAAAGTCTTTTGTCAAGACATAGAAAACTTGACCTTTGCTGATGAAAATTTTGACATAGTAATTACAGAAGATGTTTTTGAACATATTAGGAATTATAAACAAGCTTTTCAACAGGTATATCGTGTTTTAAAAAAAGGTGGATATCATATTTTTACTGTTCCCTGCTTTTTCGATAAACCGACATTAGTTAGAGTTGACACTTCAGGAAAAGAAGATATTCATTTATTACCCCCAGAGTATCACGGCGATAAAATTCGCGGTAAAATACTAGCTTACAGAACATTTGGCATCGATATTTTTGAAATTTTAGAAAAAATTGGCTTTGAAACCACAGTCGATTTTTCTAGCTATGTAGATAAACGTTACGGAATCTTGGACAGCTATGCTTTTTGTTCTAGAAAAGTTTGAAATATAATTTTTTTTTACATTCTTAACTCCTAACTCCTAACTAATAATGAATCCTTTAATTATAAGTACTTTTGATATTAGTGGTGGAGCAGCTCGTGCAGCATTTCGCTTGCATAATGGATTAAAGGATATAAAAATTGATTCGCAAATGTTGGTTGAATACAAAACGAGTAGCGACAATAGCGTTATTGGACCTGCAAATAAAGTTGAAAAGTTGCTCAATCAAATGCGACCTACTTTAGATAATTTACCATTAAAATTTTATCCAAAACATGATTATGGAACTTTTTCAACCCAATGGTTTCCAGATTTCATAAAATCAAAAATAGAGCATCTGTCTTCAGACATAATTAATATTCATTGGACTTGCGGTTATCTGAAAATTGAAAACATTGCCAAATTAAAAAAGCCCTTAGTTTGGACTTTACATGATATGTGGGCATTTACCGGAGGTTGTCAATATAGTTTAGATTGCGATCGCTATACAAAATCTTGCGGTGCTTGTGTTCAACTCCACTCTTCCAAAGAACAGGATTTATCCCGTTGGGTGTGGAAGCGTAAAGCCGCATCATGGCAAAATCTTGATTTAACAATCGTTACTCCCAGTCTTTGGTTAGCTAAAGTTGCCAGTCAAAGTTCTCTATTAAAAGATTATCCGATTAAAGTAATTCCTAACGGTATTGATACCAAAAAATATAAACCAATTGATAAAAGTATTGCGAGAAAATTATTAAATCTTCCCTTGGATAAACAGTTAATTTTATCGGGTGCTGCTACAAGTAGTTACAGAAAAGGAATCCATTTACTTGAAAAAACGCTACAAAAATTAAGTTATGATCATAAAAATCAAGCAGAATTAGTGTTTTTTGGTTCCTTACAACCCGATCGACAAAATAACGGCAATTTAAAATGTCATTACATGGGGAATCTTCATGATGATATATCTTTAGCATTAGTTTATGCAGCAGCGGATGTATTTGTTGCAGCTTCAATTCAAGATAATTTACCTAATACCGTCATGGAAGCTTTAGCTTGCGGTACTCCATGCGTTGCTTTTAATATTGGAGGAATGTCAGATATGATTGAGCATCAAGTCAACGGTTACTTAGCTCAAGCGAATGACATTGAAAGTTTAGCTCAAGGTATTACTTGGATATTATCTCATAATTCACCACAAAAAATTCGCGATCGCGCACGCCTTAAAGTAGAGCAAGAATTTACTATTGAACTACAAGCACGACATTACTCCCAGCTTTTTGATGAAGTAATTAATCATTAAATTTAGTTTAATTTAATTAATTTATTTTGCTTTTTCCTACAAATTCATAGGTTATGGAAAGGGAGTAGGAAGTAGGGAGTAGGGGAAGGGTTTTGAGCTTAATTTATTCCTACCAACCTACTTAGCATATTAGTCACTGGATAATCTTTTTTCCCAATTCCCAATTACCCATTCCCAATTACCCATTCCCAATTACCAATAAATCCGTGAATATCAAAGCAAATATTCAAAAACCACAAACCAACTACTTCTTTTATACGCTGATTTTCTACAGCATATTAATTTTATATCTTTTACCTTATAACCTAGAACTTCCTCACGCTAAAATATTTTTACCCTTACTGACAATAATTTTAATCCTGCAACTTTTTTTTAATAAAACTCAAATATTAATTACAGATATTTTACTTGTATGCTCAATTTTGATTGTCACCTTTATTAATTTGTCCACGTATCAGTTATTTCGATATAGTTTACCAATTTGTTTAATGCTGATTGGTTTTAGTGGTTGTCCGCAAATACGGATTAAAAAAGATTATTTAATCAGATTGTGTTGGTTAGCAACCTTTACTCTCATCTATCAAATGATATTTTATAGAAGAGTAGAGTTTGATGGCAGTTCTAGAGTATCCTTGAGTAACGGAGACCCTAACGTATCCGGTTTATTTATGCTGTTGTTTTTTTTCGTTTCATGCAAAGCTAAATTTAAACCAGGCATAATTTTATCGTTAGTTTCCACCGTATTTTTCTTAAGTAGAAATTATTTCCTCAGCTTATTAATTTATTTAATCATTATTGTATGCGAACAGAAATTTATTAAAATAGCCAAAAGAATAAATTTTGCTGTATTCTTTATTTTATCGAATCTGGTAGGATTTTTAATTGGAGAATACTTTTTAAACTTCGTCAAAATAGGTTACGCATACGATACAAGTGCAAGCCGTTTATTTTCTTTTAACGATACATCTAATTTAGCTAGATTTGAAGCTAACCGATTTTTAGTAACATCTTATCAGCACGATTGGACTCTCGCTTTAAAAGGTTATGCAGGTAGATACGACGAAGTATTTAAAGGAATTGGTTCTTTAATTCACAACTCGTTTTTAGAGGTAATTGCATATATTGGTATCCCTCTCGGATTTCTTTACTTCTGGGCAATTTTAAAAGTCGTTGGAGGATACTATACTCCTAACAATTATAAATATATCTTCCCTTATTTATTTTTCTGTTTATTCCTACATAGCGGACTTCAAGGACTTGCTCCTTTACTTTTTGTGAGTATTTTAGCAATGTCAGTTGAAGATAATAAAGTTTTCACTTGGAATAATACAGACCCGAATCTCACCCCTCTCCTTGATAAGGAGACGGGAAGGGGGTGAGGTAAAGCTTGTATTTCAAGATTAGATTAATTAAAATATTAATTAAAAATCAAAATAAAATCTTCAAAATATGCAGCCGAAAATATCAATCATCACACCAAGCTTTAATTCTGAAAAAACTATTGAAAAAACAATTCTGAGCGTTATTAATCAACAGAAAACATCTATTTTAGAATATATCGTAGTTGATGGAGGTTCTACTGATAAAACTTGTGAAATAGTTAATAAATACGCGAATAATATAGATATAAATATAGATCTATTATCCGAACCAGATTCTGGTGCTTACGACGCAATGAATAAAGGTATCCAACGTGCTAGTGGAGAAATTATCGGTATTATTAATTCCGATGATTGGTACCTTGACAATGCTATCAAAAACGTACACCAAGAATTTGATCGACATTCAGAAATAGATATATTATATTCACCAATTCAGAACTATTACCAAGGTGAATATATTGCGACCTTTATTCCCGGTCAATTAGATAAACTACCGATTCGCTTCACCTTAAATCATCCATCTTGCTTTATTAAAAAATCCGCTTATATCGCAACTGGTTTATATGACTTACAATACAAAATTGCAGCAGATTACGATCTAATTTTGCGTTTATTTATTAACAAATTTAAATTTCATTTTATCGAAACTCCCCTAGCAGCTTACTCTCTCAACGGAATGAGTTCATCACCCCTACCTTGGGATAGAGCAAAATTAATCGCTGAATGTTGGAAAATAAGCAATAAAGCATCCGTTTATGTTCCAGAATCCCATCAACAACGGATAAAAGCTTATACATTATGGATTATTAACGAAATCTTTGCATTACCAGCCAGATATTTTTTAAAACCACCTACAGCACGTAAACTCAAAAGTTCTATCAAACAACTTACAAAAACATCTGTATCTGAATATGGTAAATGGTAATGTCCAAAATATTGTTTATTTCTGCTCATGCTCCTACAAATCTATATCCTCAAGCTGGACAAAAGATAGCTTTAAGCAATTTAGATAAATATTATTCCGATAATACAACCGTCGATGTCGTTGCGATCGCAAATAAAGCCGAAATCGATGCTGCTACAGATTTAGTCGATAAATATAGTAACCTTTTCACCTATCCCCTGACAAAATCACATAAAATTATTAGCTGCTTAACTCGTATATCTATTCCGTTTAAATTTTCTAGCCGTTATCAAGCGACCGTAGCTGAGAAAATCCAAGAATTATTACAAAAAAACACTTACGATGTAATCCATTTTGAATATTCCCACGCTGCAATTTATCTCGATTTGATTAAACCGCTGATTAATAATTATACTCGGACTGTAATTAGTATCCACGATATTGTTGCTCAATCTTTTTTAAGAAAGTCCGAAACTAATTTTATTTTAGGTATTGAAGTAGCCAGATTATTCCAACTTGAAAAAAAACTTTATCAGAATGTAAATCAATTATGGGTTTTGTCCAAAAAAGACCGCGACATTCTTACCTCTTTATTTAGCATTCCAGAAGATAAAATAATTATCAAACCTCCTCAGCTTAGTTCCTTTATATCCCAAGTAAAACGTCATCCAGATAAAATTGAGCAAAAAAGCTTACTATTTTGGGGTGCAATGAATCGACCGGAAAACGAACAAGCGGTGATTAATTTTCTGCAAAACTGCTTTGCAAAGCTGCTGAAAATAAATCCAGAATGCAAGCTTTATATTGTCGGTTCCAATCCTTCAGCAAAAATTATCAACTTGAAAAATAATAATATTATAGTAACTGGATTTGTTGAAGACCCAACACCATTTTTTGAAAAAGCAGAAATCGGAATTGTACCTTTACTTCAAGGTGCGGGTATCAAACTTAAAACCTTGGAAATGCTTGCAGCAGGATTGCCGGTAATTTCTACTAATATAGGTGCTGAAGGAATAGAATCATCAGAAAATTTGTTGGTAAACGATCGCCTTAATGAATGGGTAAATATTATTACAGGCTTAGGGAAAAAGAATTAAATCAAAACCATAATTAATTCTAGTGGCAAACCTTACCATGTTAATTGTCGGTTTGAAGTCCCCGGATTTATCCGACGTTGTTAGGTTAGCACAGCGTGACCAATTACCAATTATACTCACACTACTTAAAGTATTACGTGCGATCGCGATGAGAATTTCTTACATTTATGGGACTTCCTTGTTCCCAGTCTCCGACTGGGAATGCATTTTTGAAGGCTCTGCCTTCTATTATGTAATGGAGGCAGAGCCTAGGGTGTTGACTTTGTGGTATTTTTGGGCTAAAAGTTCATACAGTTTTTGTGGTGGCTTTGAAGTGGAGGCAGAGCCTCCCGTAAGGCATTCCCAGGCTGAGCCTGGGAACGAGAAATGGTGGGTTTATTTCCGCCATGCTGTACTAGTCACACACCCTGCAAGAAAAAATGTGCCAGTTGCATAAGTTCTAATTAAGTTCTAATTAAGTTCTAATTTAATTAAAAAACCCTGGGAATGATAATCTAGACACATTTCAAGTTAAAATTAATAACTTGGCTTGATTTACCGGCAATTATTTCTGCCTAAATATGGTTCGTTATACTATTGTTCAAAGTCCAGAAATTGTCCTAACCGTTCCCGGCAAAGATTCCACTAAAGCTCGTGAAAAAGCAATGGATAAGCTGATGGAAATTATGGAAGCTGGTGATTTACCGACTCAACTCGAAGAAGGGTTTGGTCCTCAACAATTAATTGAAGTCAAAGAAGCGTCGATGAATACTGCTAGCGGAGAAGATACGATTATCGAAGCAGTTCAACTTTTGAGCAATCTCGCAACTCTCAAGTTGAAAGTTCAGGAAACACGTACCGAAGCTTTGGAAGTTCGTAAGTTAGTTGATATCCTTTTTTCAGATCAATCCGTCAGTGAGGAAGAAATTTCTAGCCTCAAAGAAGGTTTTAAAGCTCTGAAAAATTTTGCTCAAGCTAATTTACGCTTTAAAGAAGCTAGAGACAAAGCAGAGGAAGCTCGTGAGGTGCTAGACCAAGCTTTGAAATCTCCAGATTAATAAGGAGTTAGGAATTTGCTTGTATCTTGCATCCTAACTCCTAATACCGTTTATTTATAAATAAAGATGCGCCTATTTTAGCCTACGCAGGTAGGCTTTGTAATATTAGCCCCAGCCTTCTAGGCTGCGGGTATTTTAGCGTATCCTCTAATTTAGTTAAAGACTTCGCAATTGCGAAGTCTCTACAATTCTTAATGTAGTTTGACTTTATTTTCCGTTCGCGACTCAGCTAAATCACTTTCAACCCGTTCGGCACTCATTCTGTAATACTGTTGATAATTACTTTGAGAAGTAGCAGTTGCTTCCTTAGATTTATTTGCTACCAAACCTAAAATCGGAGTACCCGATACTTGAATTTCTTCTAAGGCTTGAGCGAATGCAGTACGCTTCAATTTACCCAAACCAGCTACTAACATTACACCATTGGTATTTGCAGCTAACAAGTTAGCATCAGCAAAACCAACTATAGGTGTAGTATCATAAATAACTAAGTCGAAACTATTATGCAGTTCGTTCATCAAATCCTGCATTTTTACAGATGCAAGCAATCTGGTAGAGTCAGGTGGGATGGGACCCGCAGCCATGACATACAAATTATCTTCAAGTGGCGATCGCTCTATTATATTACTCCACTCCAATTCAGAGGAAATAACATCCGTTAATCCCTGAATATTCATTAATCCGACCCGCTTATGTATAGTCGGACAGCGAAGATTTGCATCTACCAATAATACCCGTTGTCCCATTGCAGCAGCAGCCAAAGCTAACTGAATAGCAACAGTAGTTTTACCGTCTTCTGGTGTAGCCGAACTAACCACGAGCGAACGAATCGGCGTATCCGAACCTAAAAGCAGAATATTGGTATAAAGCGAACGAAAAACTTCAAAAAATGCAGCACGAGTTGTTTGATGAACTCGACCAACTTGTTCATCTTGCTTTGCACTAGCAGCAAGTTCTTTACTGAAAGGAACTACCCCTAATAAAGGTAATCTGGTAGTCTCTTTCAAATCTTTAGAAGTGTAGTAAACATTGCTCAACTTATCTACAACCAAAGCAGCACCGACACCTAAAAGTAAGCCCAAAGCTCCACCCAAAGCTAAGTTTCTTTTAGCACTTTGAGAAACAGCTTCAGGTTCTTCGACTTTAGTCAGTTGAGGATCTAATAACTTCCAAGGTTGCTGTTTTTGGGACTTTTCAATTTCCAAAGCTTGCTGCTTGGTTAAAAACTGATTTAGTCCTTCTGTCGCAATCTGTAATTCCCGCTGAATATTTTCGTAATCGCGGGTGACTGTTGCTAAATTTCTCAGTTCTGCGTTGAGCTTATCTACCTTATCAGCTAAAGATAAATCGCGAGCATATAATGTCTGAATGCGACTTTGAAATTCTTGTTGGACTCGCTGTTCCTCTGCATTCAGCATCGGAATCAAGTTAGTGGTCTTTTGCTGTAAAGCCTGTATTGTGGGATTATTATCTGTAAATACAGCAGACTGGGTTTTATTTTCAATCTGAATCTTCTGAATTTCGTCTAATATTCTCTGATAGCGAGGGTTTTCGCTGAGTATCGAATTACCAACCCTTTCTCCTGGCTGTTTCGCTAATTCCTTTTGTAACTCTTGGAACTGAGCCGACATTTGCTGGTACTGCACCCGGTTCTCTAATTGCTGTTGCGTCAAAGTGGCAATTTGAGCGGATACTTCTTGAGATTTTTGTGCGGGTTCAATTAGATTATTTCTGCTTCGTAGCGTCCGCAGCTTATTTTGTAACTCTTCAACTCGTAGTCTTAATCCACCGCTGTTGATTCGTCCTCTAACAAACGCGATCGCCTGATCGATATCTTGCTGACGTTCCTTCAAGCTATAGTTTAAATAAGCATCAGAAACTTCGTTTAAAACATCAGTAACTAACTGCTTGTCAGCGGCTACATATCCTACTGTCAAAATATCTTTTTGTTTAGACCCAATAACTAAACCGCTAACAAATGACTTATATTCGAGATTTGGATACTTCGTCTGAAGCTTTTCTAAAACTGGGTTTAGTATTAACGGGCTTTGTAAAACTTGAATCGTTGTAGCAACATCTTTTTCCGTCTCCGGAGGTGCGATCGCATCTGTTGAACCCAAAGTTTGAGGAATATTGGCGATCGCTTTATTTTCCCCGGTCACTGGTTTGGTTAAAATATCAAACTGACCTTGAAATACCGGAGGTTCCGATTCTGCTTTTAATACCGCAGCCGTTGCGACTACCCCCGTGACACCAACAATTAATAATGCTCTGCGTCTAAGAGCCGCTCCTACCTGTCCTAAATTCAATCCACCTTCTTCAACATCATTTAAAGGGGTACCTGCTTGAGAAAAGAGGTAAGGATTTTTTTCTGACTTCAGCATAGTCATAGTAAATTTTAATTGCTTGTATTACTTACGTAATTTTTCGCTTTTATTCCCGAAAGGCACTATTAATTTAGTTTTCCGTTTGGTTTTCTCAAATGCCTTTACGACACCGATGCACCCTCTCCTTC
The DNA here is from genome assembly GCF_034931125.1 of Rivularia sp. UHCC 0363. NCBI lineage: Bacteria > Bacillati > Cyanobacteriota > Cyanophyceae > Nostocales > Rivulariaceae > Rivularia > Rivularia sp. UHCC 0363. The sequence goes on from NZ_JAYGHM010000091.1 coordinate 25,475, forward strand.
TGAAGAAGTTAAAACTATACTCAAAAACATCTTCAAGCTTTCCTCAAACGTTGTTAACAACGTATCCAACAGATACACGACCCTGCTTGAAGTATTGAAGATACCAGTCTACGGCTCGCGTTGTACTGTGTATACAGTAACATTACGTAGCATCTGTTTGTTGATTCATTTACATCTACAATTAATTATAGTTAAGTTTTGATTAGTTTTTTTTAAACTTTAAGATTCAATTTTTACTACGGTAAGATAGATAAATTTGGGTTAATTGAATAATTTACAGCTTAAGACAGCTTATCAGCGCTAAATACGCCGATTTAACCGAAATGAAAGCTCACTGTATTATTACTCATCTGACAGAAATTTTTCCGGACAAAACCAGGGGTCAACAATTTTACTTACTTTTATTTGCTATTAACAATATATTTGTAAAGTAAATAACATTTATGTCAGTATTTACCCATCAAGTTAAACTATGGTATTTGTGCTGTAATTGCTTGTTGAATCAAGATAACACTCGAACGATACTTACTGTAGACGTAAATGCCAACGCGATCGCTTTAGTCCCTAGTATTTATTTTTGCTTAGAATAGTCTAAGTAACACCATCATGCTTTACATATATTGCAAAGATTCTTTAAAGATTATGTATATAACATCCAGTTTACATAAAGCTACTGTGAACCGGGTAGCATAACTTTATATAAGATATTTAGATTCGCTTGCAATATCTACGAGCGATCAAGCCCTCACGGTCAGGACTTACGCACCGAAAACGGTAAATATTGTTCCAGTCATGGAGATCCCTCCGATCGATCAAAA
>NZ_JAYGHM010000092.1:0-25847 GCF_034931125.1 Rivularia sp. UHCC 0363
GGGGGAGAGGGGGAGTTAAACAGCGAGCAAGATGCTCGCACTACTCATAACTCATAACTCATAACTCATAACTCATAACTCATAACTTCTACCTAATCCAAAATCCATTCACGAAGTGTGTCCGAAGGACATAATTCAAAATCTAAAATCAAATAACTTTTAACCTTTGACCTCTATATAAACTTCCCAAGGAAGAGCAAAATTAGCCAGCATTTGGGGAGAAAGACGAAATCCTTCGGGGTCATCATCGATTAAATCGGTGGTTTGAGAACGATAGGCTTGAATCGCAAGTGTCTTCAATTCCACGACTTGATTAATATCCAACCGCCAACAGTCTATTTGTACGGAATCTGGTATACTTTTACATTGTTCGGGGTCCCAATCCCAAATTGGATATTCGATGATGCGCGGCTCTAAAGATAAACATGATAAAGCTGTATTAATTAAATTCCAACTACCGCGATGGTCTGGATGGGGGTCATACCGCCAAGGTAAAAATATAGTTTGTGGTACTATTTCTGTTAACTGACGACAACAGGCGATAATAGCGTTTGTTTTGTGAGAATCATAGGTGGAAATTGAGCCATCTGGTAAACCGAGAAAATCGATATTTTTACTTTCTATTCCTAATAAAGATAAAGCCTCAATCGTTTCACTTTCGCGCAAAGCCTTTAATTGATCTGCGGGATATTTCCGAGAGCGGGGGTGTGAAAGCGTACCGTCACTCATCACCATTACGCGGACGTGGCAGTTGAGAGAACGTAATAAAGCGATCGCACCTCCACATCCTAAAGTCTCATCATCGGGATGCGGTGCAACCACAAGAACAGGACTTTGAGCAATATTGTCAATCGTCCGTAAGGGTAAAATGTCGGGATTAGTTAGCTGTTTCATTTCCACAGCGAATGTACAGATTCAGTTTTAGTTGCAGCGTATTCACCAGGATTTGCGATCGCAATATCAAAAGCAGGTTGACGCAGATACAAAGTTAAATCTCTGATTAAACGTTCCATCGGGTGAGGTGGTAATAAACCGCGAGTTCCTACACAACGCTCGCAAAGCTGCATGATATCGATGCAAATTTGTTCGATGGCAGCTCGCACCATGTTAGTATAGGCAACTAACTGGTCTGCTTGGGGATTTTTGACTGTTGCGTAATCCCCGAAAACTGGAGCATAAGCAGCGATTTTATCAGCTGCACCCTTTAACCAAAGATTGCCGCTTTCAATTGCGATCGCCATTTGACCTAAACGTTGTTTTTGATAAGCATCTTCAGTACGTTGCAAAAGCCGCAAAAACTCGCGAGTCGCATCAAATATAGCTTCTGCACCTCCCAACTGTACCGCAGCAAACCGAATCACCCCAGCGGTTAACCAAGGTTGACGGTAATAATCCCCCGCTTGAGCAATTAAATCATTTTGGGATAATTCCACCCCAGTAAAATCTATTTTAAAGCTCGCTGTAGCCTTCATTCCTGGCGGTTCCCACCAACTTTCATCAGTTACCGTAGAGACTTTCTCCATTGGAACTATACACATTTGCCAACCACCGTCAGGTAACACCCCATTCACAAAAGGACGTTCCACATAACCAGCACCAGAACAAAAAGTTTTTGCACCTTCAAGCCGATATCCGGTATCCACAGGAATAACCTTTACACCGTCGTTCGCTTCCGCATTCCAAACTCCAAAAACTTTACCCATACGAGCATCTTGAGCATATTTTTGAATTTGTTCTTCGCTACCCAAAGTTTGGATTAGCTGCAAAGCATTAACGTGTCCTTCATAAACTCTACCAACAGCTAAATTACCGCGTCCGATATGCTTGAGCAACATTAACGTTTCGGACATTACATCACTATTAAAGCCTGCACCCCATCCTCCAAAAGAAGCTTGTAGCGGTGCAGTCAATAAATCAGCTTCCCTAATTAACTCGAATTCCCGTTGAGCAAAAGCGCCATTTTTATCAATATTTGCAGCATTCGATTGACAAAAGTCAGCAATTGCGATCGCACTATCCATTGCTTGAGCAACCAGAAAATCTCGGCTTTTATTAATGATGTCCGATGATTGAGTAATGATAACCGCTTCCCCCGATAATAATTGTTATAAGTCCCATACTGTTTTATATATGGAAAATTGGTAGGCAAATGTATCTACCTATCGCGTGATTTTATATCTACCCGAAGAATATTTTAGATTTTGGATTGTGAAATAATTATTCTTGTAGGGTGTGTTAGACGCACGACTATTTCATATATACACGAAATTTTAATACGTCTAATGCACCATCCGGGATTAGTGCATGAACTCTGCACCATCTTAAATTGCTAGGCTGTTGATTTTTAACTAGTTCCCAGTCTCCGACTGGGAACTCCTGTGTGTGAGGCTCCGTATCAAGTATATTAAGAGGCAGAGCCTCTGGTCATGGGTTCCCAGCCGGAGGCTGGGAAACAGTTAAATGCATGAGCCAAAAACGAATAAATTCTATCAAAGTCAACAGCCTAGTCACACACCCTAAATTACCTATTTTTCCATTGATTCAAGAATAGGTTCTAGATGAGAAGAAATCATCAACGCACCACCATTAACTTGAATTACTTGACCGTTGACAAAACCGCTATAATCTGAAGCGAGATACAAACAAGCCTCTGCTATATCTTCACAAGTACCCAAATGACCTACGGGTATGAGCTTTCTTAAAAGTTCGTATTTAGCCTCTAAATTGGGGTAATCTTTCGCAATCCGAACGGTATCAATTGTACCGGGACTAATTCCATTTGCCGTGATTCCGTATTGTCCTAATTCTGTGGCCATCGCTCTTACTAAAGCATCCAAACCCCCTTTACAAGTAACGTTATGAGCGCGGTGGGATGCTCCAATTATTCCGTCAAAGCCAGAAATATGAATAATTCGCCCCCATCCTCTGGCTTTCATTCCCGCTACTGCTGCTTTAGCAAGATAAAATGCCGAATTTAAGTTGGTATTTATTACTTGATGCCAATCTTCAACCGAAATATCAAAGAAAGATTGTTTTCGTCTCAGTGAAACATTAGACACAATAATATCAACCGCACCAAATTTTTCAGTCGCAGTATCAACCATTTTTTGAACTGCAACGGGATCGCTGACATCAGCCATGACTGCAATTGCTTGAGCGCCTAAATCGCGAGCTTCTTGAGCAACTGTTTCAATCGCTTCTTGATTTCGATGACCATTAATGACAACATTGGCACCACATGACGCAAAAACTAACGCGATCGCTCTACCAATATTTTGACCCGAACCTGTCACTATAGTTGTTCTACCTTGCAGACTTTTATTGCGATCGATCATTACTTAATTTCACCTTTTTACAAGTATTTATAGCGAGACAATAAATAAGCTTGTACATTTTACTACTCGAATTGCTCATCTTGAAATAAAAATATTTAAACCAATATTAATTTCTGTAAAAACATTGAATTAGGTAAGAGAAGTAGTATAAGTAAGATTTATTTTCAAAAAAAGCGAATACCATGAAACTAAACTACTGTAAAATGAATCAAGCTGTTATGAAATATAGTCAATGCTATTTAGTAAGTTAGCGATTATTGACTCTACTTTGCGTGAAGGCGAACAATCTTGCTATGCTAACTTCTCTTCTGAAGATAAAATTGAAATAGCAAGAGAACTTGATGCCTTTGGAGTGGAATACATAGAAGTTACATCTCCATGTGCTTCCCCTCAATCATTTAAAGATTGTCAGGTTTTAGCTCAATTAGGCTTGCAAGCAAAAGTGTTAACCCACATTCGCTGTAATTTAGATGATGCTAAAAAAGCCTTAGATACGGGGGTTAATGGTATCAATATATTTATGGCAACCTCTCCACTTTTACGTAAATTTGGTCATGGTAAAGAAATTAACCAAGTAATTGATATTGCCAGTGAAGTTATTACCTTCATTCATCAACAAAGCCCTGAAACAGAACTGCGTTTTTCCACAGAAGATTCTTTCCGAAGTTCGTTTTCCGATTTGCTCAAAGTTTATCTTGCTATTGGAGAATTAGGAATAGTTAATCGTTTGGGAATTTCCGATACCGTTGGTGTTGCAACACCCGATAAAGTCTCTCAATTAGTACAGACTTTACGTCAATGTTTTGCTCAAGATATCGAGTTTCACGCTCATAATGATACCGGGTGCGCGATCGCAAATAGTTATGCAGCTTTTGAAGCCGGTGCGACCCATATTGATACAACAGTATTAGGAATTGGCGAACGAAATGGGATTACTCCTTTAGCTGGATTAATTGCTCGTTTATATACCCTCGATCCTGAAGCTTTACGTAATAAGTATAACCTCAAGAATCTGTTAAATTTACATCAAATTGTCGCCAATAAACTGGGAATCGAAATTCCCTTTAATCACTACATAGTTGGTGAATATGCCTTTACTCATAAAGCTGGAGTTCATACAAAAGCAATCCTGAATAACTCAAATACCTATGAACTAATTTCTCCTACAGATTTTGGCATCACCCGCTCCGTATTAATCAACCATAAACTAACAGGAACTCATGCAATTACTAATCGCGTGAATCAACTCGGACTCAACTTAGATTCAACTCAAATTAAGTTAGTTACACAGAAAATTAAAGTATTAGCAGAACAGCAAAACTTGAGCTTAGAAAAAGTAGATGAAATTCTATTGTCTTACAACGGAAGTTCTCAAAGCGGTAGTTGTTAGTTATTAAATCAAAAATATGTTTATATACATTATTTATATTTTTCCAATTATATCTGTGAAAGGTACCTCAATCGCGTTTACAAGACAATATCTCTTTAACTCTTTTCTCTGCCTTGAAAAGTTGTTCATGGAGGAGACCCCCAAGACCACACTTTTCTCTGCGCCCTCTGCGTCTCTGCGGTTTTTTAATCAGTAATCTTGTAACGGAATAAGAGTAGTTATTAAATCAAATTATATCTAGATGTTAAAAGTATTTTATATAACTCTAAAAATCATAATTAAGTATTTATATAGAGAAAAAACCGGGATTATATAAATTAGCTTTGTCAAAATTGCAACTGGAATGATATTTGAATCATATTTTAAAATTATTCTAATCTATCTGTAATTTTCCCCCTAACAGCCGAAATCGCAACCACCCGTGGGGAAGCAAGATAATGTTTCGCGGTTGGATCGCCGCTGCGTCCTTTAAAATTACGATTAGTAGCGTATATTCCGGTTTCTTGTGCGCGTAAACCACCTTTCCCAGCATTAATACAAGCACCGCAACCCGATTTTAATAGTTGTACTCCAGCGTCTGCAAATATCTTGAAATAACCCAATTCTTCCGCTTTTTGCTTCACTTCCACAGAAGCGGGAACTACAAACATATCTACTCCATCCGCAACCCGACGATTTTTTAATACTTCGGCAGCTTGGGCTAAATCAAACAATTTTCCGCCAGTACAAGAACCAATAAAAGCACGGGTAATGGGAATTTCTTCTAATTCACCGACAGCTACAACATTGTCAGGCTTCGGAGGACAAGCGATTTGAGGCTGTAAGTTACTTAAGTCAATTTGATAAACTTGCTCGTATTCGGCATCGCGATCGCTACTTACTTCCTCAAAATCATCTTGAGTGCGACTTTTGACATATTCCCTAGTAATTTCATCTACTGACATCAAACCGCATACCGCACCACATTCCACCGTCATATTTGCCAACGTCATCCTTTCTTCCATCGGTAAATTATCGATGATACTACCGCGAAATTCCATGACTTTCCCCGTAGCGCGATCGCAACCGATTTGTCCGAGAATATATAAAATAATGTCTTTAGCGCTGATATATTCGGGTAATGTTCCTTCTAAAATAAATAGTAAAGTTGGTGGTACTTGAATCCAAATATCACCCATTGCAAAAGCATTAGCCATATCAGTATGTCCGACCCCGGTAGAAAAGCAGCCAAAAGCCCCGTAGGTGCAAGTATGAGAATCAGTTCCCGCTATTACCATACCCGGTTTAATAAAACCTTTTGCGGGTAAAATTACATGACAAATACCCGCAGCTTCTCCCGGTGAAACGATATCTAATAAATGACAATTTTGTTGTTGGGAAAACTGCACCATATCTTGATATAAAATATTCGCTTTCGAGTCTTCCCGCACTTCATTTGTTTGGATAAAATGATCGGCAACCAAAACAACACGGTTGGAATCCCAAACTTTAGCATCTTCACCAAAATGTTTGTGAAAAAGTCTTGCTACAGGAGCAGCAGAAGCATCATGAGACATTGCTAAATCTATTTTTGCAAAAACCGTTTCTCCCGGTTCTACATAATCATTATTACTCGCTTTAGCTAACAGCTTTTCTGCCATTGTCATCGGGCGTTTTTGGGTAGAACTTTGAGGAATTACAATTTCACCACTTTGGCGTTTTTGATTAAAATTAATTAAACCGTGATGATGATTAATTGCTGTGACAACAGAATCAGTATTTGGTTTATCAATAACTTCTAAAGTCAAACCAATATTGATACTATTGCGATAAAATATTCCGGCAAAAGAGCGAGCGCGAACCTTTTTAATACCCGCTCCCTTGATAGCAACAGGTGCGTGTTCTCGACTCGAACCGCAGCCAAAATTACGTCCCGCTTCGATGATTTCGTATTCTAAAAGTTTATCTTGCCCAATTAAATATTCAAAAGCGTAATGCTTTAAATGCTCGGGGTCTGTAGTTGTACAGTGGTTGAATGGAATAATATCATCGGTGTTGATATCGTCTCCGAGATGTAGGGTTTTTGGTTGGGAATTCATGATAATTAATTGAATCAGTAAACAGTTATAGCAGTTTGATTTAAGTACAATATATACTGAACCTCACCCCTTCCCCTCTCCTTGGTAAGGAGAGGGGTAAAGAATGGTAATTACCCCGACAATGATGGATTACGCAATGCAGTACCTTCCCCTCTCCTTGGTAAGGAGAAAGGTGCCGAAGGCGGGGTGAGGTATAATTTATGTATCGCACTCAACGGATAATTTTTTTCACAGAATCTGTAAATACTGACGATATAAATCGCAACTCAACATGACATTATCTCCTTGCAATTTTACTAAATTCATCCAGCAATCGTATTCATTGATAATCAGATATAGCTGGGCATTTTTGTAGGGTGCTGTGACGGCTAAAATAATTTATCGAGCATAACGAAATAATAAGACGGATGCCGTCACGCACCATTATCAATCAATTGGTGCGTGACGGTAAATTCAAATTCCTTCGTTACTTTGATAAATTGTCGTAACCGTCACAGCACCCTACAAAGTTCACCTGGCGGTTGAAACCGCTGCTACACAAGCAAAACCCACCTCCGTGGGTTATAATATTTTAGTCCAGGTCGCTGGACAATGAGCGGTTTAGTAGCACTTGGTGCCGGATACTTTTAAAACTTCTTCTAATAAGACTCATATCTAATATCCGAAATTAAGTGCTGAAAAGGTTAAATAGGATTGATCGCAATAAAGTCAGGACTTACGTTAGCGGAGCGTGACGCGGTAGCGTCATTATTGTCACAGATGGATGGTGCGTGACGCTATAAGTCTTATTACTACGTTCAAATTAATTCATCGCCGTCTTTGAAGCCACTTAAACTCAAAACCTGCTGCTTGTAGTCGAGATAACGTGCAAATTGTTAAATTATAAAAGAACAAATTGTTAATGTACCCCTTAACTAACGGAGTACGATGTTACAAGCGCAAGAAATATTACTAGAACGGTATCAACTTCAAAAAGTGCTGGGTAAAAGTGCGATTCGTCAAACTTGGTTGGCACGAGATTTGACAAATGAAGAGCAAGTTGTTGTTAAATTATTGACAGCTAATGACCAATTACAGTGGCATGATATACAGCTTTTTGAACGGGAAGCAAAGGTACTGCAACAACTAAACCATCTCCGCATTCCTCAATATTACGATGATTTTGTTCTAAAGGGCGACATTGTATATTTTGCTTTGGTTCAGGAATACATCCCAGCAAAATCTATAAAAGAATTGCTTGCTTCTGGAACAACTTTTAGTGAAACTGAGGTCAGAGGAATTGCGATCGCAGTTTTGAAAATCTTGATTTATCTTCACAAACTCAACCCTCCTGTTTTGCATCGTGATATCAAACCCAGCAATTTATTATTAGACCGATCAAGAAATCAAAATCAAATTTACTTAGTTGACTTTGGTGCTGTTCAAGACCGTGTTGCAGCAGAAGGAGCTACATTTACAGTGGTTGGGACTTACGGATATGCACCTCTAGAACAGTTTGGGGGACGAGCAACACCTGCATCCGATCTCTACGCATTGGGAGCGACTTTGATCAATTTAGCGACTAATATTTCACCAGCAGATTTGCCACAGTTTGATTCGAGGATGCAATTTTCTCATCTTGTCAAATTCAACCCTGGCTTTATTCGCTGGTTGCAGCAAATGACTGAACCTAATTTAGAATACCGCTTTCACACAGCAACGGAGGCATTGAAAGCACTGGAAACAAACGAACTAGCAACAAAGAATTTAACAACAAATAATATAGATAACCAGATTTTCGATCCTTCTATATTATCCATAAGGAAATCATTAGAGAAATTAGAAATTTATATTCCTACCGATGAAAGTCCAATGAAATTGGTATTTGGAGGAGGTGCATTACTTCTATGGATACTTTTTATTCTAACTTCTGGTGGTACGGCAAGTACTTGGATAGGTTGGCTATTCTTTTTATTAGGTGCTGCGATCGCCGCTTGGTTGACATTACCTGGTTTTGTAGAAAATGATGTTTTTATTGATAATAAAAATTTTGAAATTAGGTGGAAGTTATTTGGTATAAGGTTCAGAAAACAGCGTGGCAATGCATTAGAAATAGAGAAAGCTTATATTTCTAAAACTGGAGGTATAGGTCATAAAAAAGTACTGGAAATAATTCTGGCTGTCGGTATTAATGAATATTCATTTGGTCGATTAAAGTCAGGTTTAACAAAAGAAGAAAGTCAACACATAGCTTCAGAAATTAGAAATTGGTTAGGAATTTAGTTTAACCGAGGCAAAAATGTTAGAACCAGGACAATTACTCGATAATCGCTATCAATTACAAAAAAAATTAGGACAAAATAGTAGTCGTCAAACTTGGTTAGCGACATCATTATCGCAACAACAGGTAATTTTAAAACTACTAACTTTAAGTCCTGAAGTACAGTGGGAAGAACATAAACTATTTGAACGCGAAGGTCAAGTATTAAAAAATCTCAACCATCCCCACATTCCCAAATATCAAGATTATTTTATTCTTGACAATTTACCAGGTTCAAGATTTCCTTGGTTTATATTAGTACAAAGCTATATTGATGGTGTATCTTTGCAAGAATTACTCAACCAAGGACAGCGATTTTCAGAATCGCAAGTCGAAAATATTGCAGTTGAGATATTAAATATTTTAGTTTATTTGCATTCACTAGAACCCCCTGTATTACATCGCGATATTAAACCGAGTAATTTGATCTTAGGAAAAGATCAACAAGTTTATTTAGTCGATTTTGGTGCAGTACAAGATAAAGCAGTCAGCGAAGGTAGCACTTTTACTGTAGCAGGAACTTACGGTTATGTACCGATGGAACAATTTGCAGGACGTACACAAAGAGCATCCGATTTATATGCATTAGGAGCAACGTTAATTCATTTGATAACAGGAACTAATCCTGCCGATCTACCGCATCAAAATTCTCGAATTGAATTTGCTAATCTTGTTAGTATTGATTTGGGATTAGTTAATTGGATTGGTAAACTTACCGAACCAAATATTAATGATAGAATTAGCACCGCAAGCGATGCGATTACCGCTCTTGAAAATAAATATACTTTGAGTCCGGCTATTACAAAACATAAACCAAAGGGTAGCAAAATCCAACTAAACAAAACAGCTAGCTATCTTGAAATTAAAATTCCTAGACGCGGAATTAAATCATTACGTTTTTTATATTTGATTGGTTTCACTGTAGCTTTTTTACCTCAATTGATAAATATCATAATTAATAGTTATAGAGTTTGGAATTTTAAAATTATTATTTTATTGTCGCTGTTTTTCGGAATGTCAACATTCTTATTATTATTATTCGGACATACAGATTTATATTTTGACCGCGACAATTTTAAAGTAAAATGGAAATTATTTGGATTTTGTTTTTGGCGAACAAGCGGTCAAAATAAAAATATTCGAGAGATTGCCCAAGAGAATAAAAAAGTAGCTTCAGCACCTATGGGTGTAACTATTGAATTAATTAATAACAAGAAAATTACTACTAGCTCTTTATCAACTATAGAACGTTATTGGTTGATAAATGAAATAGCAGATTGGTTAAAGTTTTAAGTTAAAAATAAATTTTAAGTATTATTTCGATGGAAAGTATATAGCGGTTTTCATTTGGGTAGAATACAGATCCGAACCTCACCCCCTTCCCCTCTCCTTGGTAAGGAGAGGGGTGCCGGAGGCGGGGTGAGGTAAAATTTTTGTATTTTATTCAACCGAAAACCGCTATATTTTTCCAATATCCTCTTAATCCAAAATCGAAATGTCCGATCCCAGACTCGATAAAGTTATCAAAAATGTCCGCGTAGTCAGTCCAAATCAACAAACTATTCAAAAGCTAGATATTGGCATCAAAAACGGTAAATTCAACTGTATCTCACCCGAAATCAAGCCGGAAGAAACACAAGAAATATTCGACGCTAAAAACCTACTCGGATTCCCCGGTATAGTCGATGCTCATATGCACGTCGGTATCTATCAACCTTTATCCCAAGATGCTGTCAGCGAAAGTAAAGCGGCTGCGATGGGAGGAGTTACCAGCAGTTTAAATTACATTAGGACAGGGCAATATTACTTAAACAAAGGCGGCTCTTATCAAGACTTTTTCCCGGAAGTTTTAAAGTTATCCCTAGGTAATTTCTTTGTCGATTACGGGTTTCACATTGCACCGATCGCAAAGCAACATATTGACGAAATACCAATGCTGTTTGAAAAGTATGGTGTTTGTTCGTTCAAAATTTTTATGTTCTACGGTGGTTACGGTTTGCACGGTTTATCGGAACAGCAAAACCTGTTTTTAATGATAAATAAGGAGGAACGTTACGATTTTGCTCACTTTGAATTTATCATGCGGGGTTTAACTGAATTAATCGCCAAACATCCGCAAGCAAAAGATACTATTAGTTTGAGTTTACATTGCGAAGTCGCCGAAATTCTTAACGCTTACACCAAAATAGTCCAGCAAGATTCTACTTTAACAGGTTTACGCGCCTACAGTGCCGCACGTCCACCTCATTCCGAAGGTTTAGCGATTTGCATTGCTTCCTATTTAGCTCACGAAACCAACTGTGTAAACATCAATTTACTGCATTTAAGCTCCCGAAAAGCGATGGAAGCAGCTTTAACAATGCAAGGGGCTTTTCCCCACATCAATTTTCGTCGGGAAGTCACGGTAGGACATTTGTTGTTAGATGTAGACACCCCCAACGGTACCTGGGCAAAAGTCAACCCGCCCATTCGTCCCCGCGAAGATGTAGAATACCTTTGGCAAGCAGTGTTAAACCGTCAAGTTGATTGGATAGTCAGCGACCATGCTTGTTGTGCTGCGGAATTTAAAAGAGATATTAAACAACCAAATAATATTTGGCTGGCAAAGTCGGGTTTTGGTGGTACTGAATACCTGCTATCAGGTGTTTTTACTGAAGGCAGCAAACGGGGGATGTCTTACAACCATATGGCTGAATTGCTTTGTTGGAATCCCGCACAGAGATTTGGATTACGAGAAAAGGGTGATATTGCAGTTGGTTACGATGCAGACTTGGTATTATTTGACCCTAGCGAAAGTTTTATTGTAAATGCTGCTAATTCCGAATCCCAGCAAGGTTATACACCTTTTGCGGGAATGGAGTTAACTGGAAAGGTGAAAAGTACTTTTTTACGTGGGGATTTGATTTACGATAAGGGTGAGATTTTGGGTAATGCAAAGGGAAGGTATCTAAGAGTTAAAGGTTAGAGGTTAGGAGTTGGGAGTTAATTAATACAGTTTGACAACGGGTAATCCTCTATTGGGAATACTGCTAATAAAGCGTTCTCGAATTGAGTTTAATTTATAGGAGCAAATTAAACTCAAGATACCAAGTAAAACAGGTATCAAAACAATTTTTAGCGGTAAATTAATTATGATTAACAACAATCCTAAAATTGCCAATACTGCTGTAAAATTTAGGCAATAATCTTTGAATTGATCGATAAAAGCTAAAGATTGCCGACAGCTAGGACAATGTTTTGTATGTCTGTTCCATATATCGTATAGTTGTTCATCATTTAATTCTTGAAAAGGTGATTCTTTTACTCCCAGCCATTCAGGTTTTCCTCCAGCGAATTCATCTAACCATTTCCGAAAAGTCACAATACCAACGTCAGCTAATGAAGGCATAAAATATGACTTTTGCCAAGTTTTATCGTCGCTGGATTCGTTCACAGCTTGGGAGTGCATCATAGATAAATCTTGGTTGCCTAACTTATAGTTAGATGAGTGTTTTAAACCAGTTTGTAAATATTTTGGTAATCGTTCAAACCAAAAGTTACTTTTTTGTGGGAAAGCATCAGAAATCGACTTGCCAATATATCTACAATAACCTGGTTTTATGGGAATAAAATACAATTGAAATAAAATAAATTTACCGTTAGAATATTTGTAACTTGTTGTATTGCTACAGGGTGGAGTAAACTTCCGCGTAGCATCCATATCTTTATTAAAGATATTGTAACCAGAATGCTTTAAGGTAAAACCATCTTCGGCAGATATTTCCCCAAATACTTCAAAGTTTTGCATTGGAATAGCTTTTTGTGGAGAAAATCCCGCAATTCCTTCATGCAAAAATTGGGCGTGAGAAGGATCAAAAGTACTTTCAACAGAAACAGTATAACCAACAGGAACTTCTAGCATAAACCAATCTGTTGAGGTATCGAGGTTAGATTCTGGCATAACTACTGGTTGCTTTAATTTGCATTCTTCAAAAGCTGTTGAACTATTATCCAACCATACCCAAAGTAATTCTTGTAGCACTTGCGTCGGATATGTCTTTACTTGCGATTTTTCGCTATCACAAGCAGTTTTTAAAGCTTTTTCATCACTCAGCATGGGAATATTTGTACATTTTCCAGCCTCATCAAAACACCAACCATGATGACGACATACTAGATTCCCATTTTCATTAATACTTCCTAAAGATAGCTGCGCCAACTTATGGGGACAACTATCATCCATTACTACCCATTTTTGATGTTTGTGCCAAATGACCAGCTTTTTTCCAAGCAAAGTAATTGGGGTAGGGTGTTCTAATTCTAAATAGCTTATAGGAATCACTGGATACCATTGTTTAGTCCAAGAAAAGTTAGTCATCATTAAATTCACTCTTTGTATTTAACTGAAAGTTCTAAGGCTATAAAAATGAGGTGTAATTAAGGATTATTAATCACTCAATCTTCATATCTGATTTTTAATATTGAGTTTTCTATGGATGCTATTGGTGAATTAAATCTTAATTTTAATAAGATTGAAAAACTCTTTTTTTTCAAGTCATTGATTCTTGTCAACTGTTGATTTCATAACTCAATTCTGCATTTTCCCAATCGGTTTCTTGTAAAAACTCATCAAAAGTTGTCAGCAATCCGGGAAATTCTGCTCTTAAATGGTTGACATCGGCTTGATAACCTTGATTTCTATAAAATTGAATGATGTTGTAAAGTTCTTTTTGTAAAAATAATAGAAATATCCAGGGAGGAACTTCTTTGTGAACAACTTCGCTCCCCTGAGCTTGGGAAAATGCGATCGCCATTTGTTGGGGAGTAAGTACATCACCCGCGAGTTCGATTTCTTTACCGATATATTTGTCGGGATGTTTGATGACATAAGCAGCAACCCTTCCCATATCTTTGGTGGTAATTAAATGCAAGGGTTTATCGGGTTGAATAGAAAATCGAAAAGTACCTTTAAGAATACCGGGACGAGTATATTTCTTCCAAAATTCTTCCATGAATAAACAAGCACGTAACATGGTTGCGGGTAAACTAGCTTCTTTAATAATTTTTTCTATGTGAGCTTTTTGCTGGATATGACTAACTTTAGTATTGCGATCGACTCCCCCAGCAGAGTTATAGACAAAGTGTTTAATTTCAGCTTTTTTGGCAATTTTTATCACAGATTTCGCTCTTTCAATCTCTTCAGGTTGGGGTTTAACGGTATCGGATGCGGTAGCGTGACAATAAACCGCTTCAACATTTACAAAAGCTGCTTCTAACGAATTTTCATCATCGAGATTTGCTTCAACTAATTCAATTCCTGCATCATTAATTAGTTGTAAAATTGGACGATTTAAATCGATTTTGCGAGTTATAGCGCGTAAATTGGTTAATCCTTGTTCGAGAAAACCTTTAACTACATTTCCACCAGTACCACCTGTAACTCCGATGAGTAGAATTTTATTCATATTATGTATAAAAATTAAATATCATCGATGAATTTTACTCAAATGTTAACTTAATTTAATGGCATTGGAACAGTTGATTTTACAGACTCACGCTGGTGTAATTCATTAAACCACTTTCCGACATGAGGATACTCTAAAAGCCAGTCTTCATTTAAGCGAAAGCTATAGTAACCAAAGGAACATAATGCTGATATATCTGCTGCTGTCCATGTATCATTACCTAATAGGTATTTAGTTTGGGCTAATTGTTGTTCAAAAAATCTTGAAAGACGATTAATTGAAGTTTCCAATTTGGTTCGAGAACGAGTTGAAGCTAAATTATTTGTTAAATTTAGTATCCATAAGTTGATAATACTATCACCTAAATTATCTGCTAATTCTTCCCATTTACGACAATCAAGTCTTTCGCGATCGCTGCTAGGATAAAAACTAGGTTGTGGATAAGTTCGATCTAGATATTCTGCAATTAATGTAGAATCCCAAATTACCGTACCATCTTCTTCGACAAACACAGGTACTTTACCAATGGGAGAAATTTCGAGAAATTCAGTAGGTTTATTCATCAAATTAACTTCTTTTAATTCGCAATCTAAATTTTTCTCCGTTAATAAAATACGAATTTTCCGAGAAAAGTTTGATTGTTGGTGATAATACAATATTCTATTCATCAGAATATCTCCAATTTATTTACTCTTACAAAGATTATACTTATGCTGGAACAAAAAACAATTCAAAATGCAATTGTCATTGGTGCTGGAATTGGTGGTTTAACAACTGCTCTAGCTCTACGTAAACAAGGTTTTGATGTACAAGTGTATGAAAAAGCTCAACAATTATTACCAGTCGGTGCGGGTTTAACGCTTTTTCCCAATGGATTAAATACTTTAGAAACAATTGCTCCGGGGATTGTTCAACTTCTGATCGATGCAGGTAGTCCAACTCATCAAGTTAATATAAAAAAAAGTTCGGGGGAAACCGTTTTTCAAAAACAACAACAATTATTAGAAAACTACGGACAGCCAATGTTAAATATCCGTTGGTCGCTATTACAAGAAATATTAGCTGCTTTTTTACCATCGGATATTATTCATCTTAATCATCGCTGTGTAGACTTTAACCAAGATGAAAATAGCGTTCAAGTAAACTTTGCCAATGGCAAAACAATATATACCGACCTGTTAATTGGCTGTGACGGCATCAATTCTGCTGTGAGAGAAAATCTGATCAAAGATGGTTTACCTCGCTACGCTGGACGTTTATCTTGGCGTGCTGTCATCGAATACAATCACGAATTATTACCACCAAATGAAGTATTTATCATCACATCTAATACAGGTAAAATTTTTACAATTATTGACGTTGGTGGGGGTTATATATTTTGGAGTGCGGCAATGTTATCAGAAGATGATGCTTTGTCTCCAAGAGAGGAAGTGAAATCTCGTGTTTTACAAGAATATTCTGGATGGACTGAACCTGTAGAAGCGATTATCCAAGCAACACCACTTGAAAAAATTGTCGAAAGACCAATTTGCGATCGCCCTCCATTAAAAAGCTGGAGTCAAGGTAGGGCAACACTTTTGGGTGATGCTGCTCATCCGATGATTCCATCTTTGGGACAAGGAGCGAATACGGCTTTTGAAGATGCGTGGGAGCTTGCAAGCTATCTTTCTGATTGCGATAATCTAGAAGTTGCTTTAAATAAATACGATCAAAGTAGAGTTGAAAGAACCCAAATTATTCAAGCTCGTAGCGCGATTCAAGGTAGTCGTTCCTATGCAGCTGATAGCGATAAGTTTTTAAGTAAAGCCATGCAGCAAACACAAATTAGTCAGTCGGATTTTGAAGATTGGCTTTATCAATACAACCCCGATGTGTTTTTATCTTAATTAAATCTTGTTATTAAACCCAATGTCTGCTCAAATAACAGCAGTATTGATAATTATATGAGTTAGATAAAATCGGCATGGCACCCAAACCTGACTTAACAGAATCATTTATTGCCTTAGCGCTGCAAGTTACTTGTCATGCAGTTAACCGCGCTACAACCCGTCAAGAAGCCAGTGAATTGATGCTTGAGACCATCAAACGCTTAAGCGAACAAATCGCCGCTAGCATCGCTTTTATCGGTGCCGATTGTCGTTTAATCTTGTTACCGGAATATTTCCTTACCGGCTTTCCTCTAGGAGAATCAATTGATGAATGGGCGGAAAAAGCTTGTTTGTCAATGCAAGGTATAGAATACGAGGCATTAAGTAAAATTGCTCAGAGACATAGTATATTTCTTTGTGGGAATGCTTATGAATTAGACCCCAATTTCCCCGGATTATACTTTCAAACTTGTTTTATTATTGACCCCACCGGCTCAATCGTATTACGCTATCGGCGCTTAAACTCAATGTTCGCACCTACACCCCACGATGTTTGGGATAAATATCTTGATATTTACGGTTTAGAAGGAGTTTTCCCCGTAGCTAAAACAGAAATCGGTAATTTAGCAGCAGTCGCATCCGATGAAATTTTATTCCCCGAAGTCGCACGATGTTTAACGATGCGGGGAGCCGAGATAATTTTACATCCCACATCAGAAGTGTATGGTAAAGAACTCGCTCCCAAACAAGCCGCGAAAATATCTCGCGCCGTCGAAAACATGGTTTACGTAGTTTCAGCAAACACCGCCGGAATCGTAAATACCCCCATACCTGCCGCCTCCGTTGATGGAGGTTCCAAAATCATCGACTATCGCGGTATAGTGCTGACAGAAACGGGTGCAGGTGAAAGCATGGCAGCCTTCGCCGAAATTGATTTAGCAGCCTTGCGTCGTTATCGCAAACGTCCGGGGTTAAATAACTTACTAGCGCGGCAGAGATTTGAACTTTACGCAGAAACTTACGCGCAAACAAAATTATATCCACCTAATACCATGTTAGAAGGCGAAATAGAACGCAAACATTTTATTAAAACTCAACAGGAAGTTATTGAAAAAATGGGAATAGGGAATGGGGAATGGGGAATGGGGAACGGTAACATAATTAATTAGTAATTATATAAATAATGCAGGCTTAAGTACTAGGACTTACGTATTGACAGAAAATACAGTTGTATGTGATGTGTATGAGGAAAGCCACACCCATCGTAGGGGTTTAGCAGTGCTAAACCCCTACTTGTAATCCAAAATCCAAAACAAAAGCATCCGTTGTTAAAATCTAAAATCCAAAATTGTAATGTCCAAACCAATCGAAATCCGCAACCCCCGCACGGGAAAATACGATTACTTAATTATACCGCCGCCGGAGAAGCTTCTAATACAGCAATGCAATCGTTTACGGAGGGCGCAACAAAGTTGGTTTGATTTGGGTTTAGATGGACGAATTGATGCTTTATTGCAGTGGAAAGAAGCTATTAATTCGATACGGGATAAATTGACGGAAGCTTTGGTAATTGATACGGGTAGACTATCGGTTTCTGAGTTAGAAATTGACTCATTTATTTCAAGTATTAATAGATGGTGTCGCTTGGGTTCAAAGTTGTTAAAAGATACGGAAAAAGGAACTTCAATTCCGTTTATTAACTTGCAACAAACGGCTGTACCTTATGCTTTAGTGGGGGTTATCAGTCCTTGGAATTTCCCTTTATTATTATCTACAATTGATACAATTCCTGCTTTACTCGCGGGTTGTGCGGTAATTGTGAAACCCAGTGAAATTACCCCGCGATTTATGACACCTTTAATGAATGCAGTTAGTGCAGTCCCGCAATTGCGAGATATATTAAGTTTTATTGAAGGAGATGGTAAAACGGGGGCGACTTTAGTAGAGAATGTAGATTTGGTATGCTTTACAGGCAGTGTAGAGACAGGACAGCAAGTTGCGATCGCAGCAGCCCAACGTTTTATTCCAGCGTTCTTAGAATTGGGAGGAAAAGACCCAGCTATTGTTTTGGAATCGGCAAATATAGAGTTAGCAACTTCTGCTATATTATGGGGTTCTGTAGTTAATAGCGGACAATCATGTTTATCAATAGAAAGAATTTATGTAGCTAAACCAATTTTTGAAGAGTTTTATCATAAAATTGTAGCCAAAGCACACAAATTAAACCTTGCTTATCCAACATTAGAAAGTGGAGAAATTGGACCGATTATTTCTGAAAAGCAAGCCGCAATTATCAACCAACATTTACAAGATGCAGTCGCAAAAGGAGCGGTAATTCACTGTGGTGGTGAAGTGGAACAAATCGGTGGTGGTTGGTGGTGTCACCCTACAGTTATCACCGAGGTGAATCATGATATGAAGGTAATGAATGAAGAAACATTTGGTCCAATAATGCCAATAATGTCTTTTACTACAGTAGAAGAAGCTATAGAATTAGCTAACGATACTTATTATGGATTGAGTGCTGCGGTATTTTCCGAATCGATAGATGAAGCCTTACAAATAGCCCGTCAAATTGATGCAGGTGCTATTAGTATTAACGATGCAGGTTTAACAGCCATGATGCACGAAGCTGAAAAAAATGCGTTCAAATTTTCCGGTTTAGGAGGTTCTCGCATGGGTACATCAGCATTAACAAGATTTATGCGGAAAAAAGCATTTTTGATTAAGACTAATGATAATTATGACCCTTGGTGGTTTAATCAATGAATTGGTAATTGGTAATAAAGAAGATAACTCTTAAATCTTAATTCCTAACTCCTAACTCCTAACTCTTAACTCCTAACTCTTAATTATGTCTATTATTAAACAAGAAATGCCCGTACTTTTTCGTCATCAAGGAGATTGGAAGGGTACTTATACAGTAGTTGATAGTGAAGGAAAGATTATTGATAAGCATGAATCGCATTTAACCTGTGAGTTTCCCGATGGGGATTATTCTTATAACCAAATTAATCGCTATACTTGGGCAGACGGGAAACACGAAGAACATCAATTTCCGGGAATTTATCAAGATAAAAAGCTGATATTTGATACTGAGAGAATTACAGGTAAAGCTTGGGAAGTTGATGATTCAACGATTATTTTATCTTTTGCTTATAAAGGAATACCGAATGCTTATTTATATGAAATGATTAATATTAGCCCATGTAATAACCATCGTTTTCGTACTTGGCATTGGTTTAAAGATAATCGAGTATTTAAACGTACTTTGATTCAAGAACAAAGAATGGAAAATTGGTAATTGGTAATTGGTAATTGGTAATCGGAATATATTTAATATTGTAAGCTGATGTGCAGCTAAGTTGTATAACGTGAAAACGCTAAAACATTGTAGTGCGGTAGCGGCAAGCGTTGCGTACCATAGGTATTGTGTGTCCGTAAGGATATGCATCTTGCGATCTTGTATTATATAAATTAAATGCGTAACAACTTACTGGCAGGATGCCTACTTTCCTATATATTTCGCTTTTATATAAATTAGAAAGCAAGATACCCGCAGCACAGGTATATGTCTTACCAATTACCAATTCCCAATTCCCAATTCCCAATTACCAATTACCAATGCTCTAATAATTAATAATTAATTATGTCTAAATCTGAAAAAATAAATTATTCAAATCCCAGCGGCTTTACTGAATTTTTACCCGGTGAAAAGCGCTTAGAGTCTTATTTAATTGATACTATCCGTAAAGTATATGAAAGTTACGGATTTACACCGATTGAAACTCCTGCTGTAGAACGTTTAGAAGTTTTACAAGCTAAGGGAAATCAAGGTGATAATATTATCTATGGTATTAGTCCGATTTTACCGCCGAATAAGCAAGCTGAGAAAGAAGAATCAGGTAGAAATAAATCTGATGATAATAATTCTGAATCTAGAGCATTAAAGTTTGACCAAACTGTTCCTCTAGCGGCTTATATTGCCCGGAATTTAAATAATTTGACTTTTCCCTTTGCGCGTTATCAAATGGATGTGGTATTTCGCGGAGAAAGAGCAAAAGATGGACGTTTCCGCCAGTTTCGTCAGTGCGATATTGATGTTATTGCTCGTCGAGAATTGAGTTTGCTTTATGATGCTCAAATGCCTGCAATTATCTCGGAAATATTTGAAGCGATTAATATTGGTGATTTCTTAATTCGGATAAATAACCGCAAGGTATTAACAGGTTTCTTTCAGTCGGTTGGTGTTAGTGAAGATAAAATAAAAACTTGTGTGGGGATAATTGATAATTTAGAGAAAGTTGGCGAAGCTAAGGTAAAAAAGGAATTAGAAAAAGAAGATATTTCCGCTGAACAAACTGATAAAATTATTGAATTTGTTAACATTAAGGGTTCGGTTGATGAGGTTTTGAGCAAACTGAGCCATCTTACTGAAAGTATACCAGAAGCCGAACATTTTAAATTAGGTGTAAATGAATTAGAAACTGTTATTTCAGGAGTTCGTGATTTAGGAGTTGCTGATAACCGTTACTGTATCGATCTATCAATTGCTCGCGGTTTAGATTACTATACCGGCACCGTTTACGAAACAAGTTTATTAGGACATGAAGCTTTAGGAAGTATTTGTTCGGGTGGTAGATATGAAGAGTTGGTGGGGACATTTTTAGGCGAAAAAATGCCCGGAGTGGGAATTTCTATCGGTTTAACTCGGTTGATGAGTCGGTTATTAAAAGCCGATATTTTAAAAGCATTACCCGCAACACCAGCCCAGGTAATGGTAGTGAATTTACAAACTGAATTGATGCCACTTTATTTAAAGATATCTCAACAATTGCGTCAAGCAGGAGTTAACGTAATTACTAGTTTTGATAAACGCGGTTTAGGTAAACAGTTTCAGTTAGCTGATAAACAAGGAATTCAATTTTGTGTAATCATTGGTACTGATGAAGCCGCAGCAGGAAAATCTAGTTTAAAGGATTTGAAATCTGGGGAACAAATAGAAGTTTCGCTGGATAAATTAGCAGAAGAAATTAAGCAGAGATTGAATTAAAATTTCAAATCTCCTCGTTCCTATGCTCTGCGTAGGAATGCTTTTCTAGAGGCTCTGCCTCCTCACTCAATTATACTAAAGGCAGAGCCTTTGTTAATGCATTCCCAGGCTGGAGCCTGGGAACGAGAAAAGAAAAAACTAAAACTCAAAAATAATTGGTATATCTCATGAGTAAAAAAATTAAAAGAGCATTTTTAGACACCGAAGATGGACAAATTCATTACCGAATTGGTGGTGAAGGAGAAGTACTTTTGTTACTACATATGAATCCTCGCAGCAGTGATGAGTATCGGGAATTAATCCCACTTTTAATTGAAAAATATCGAGTGGTTGCAATGGATTTTCTCGGATTTGGTGATTCCGATAAACCATCAAGAATGTATTCAGTTCAAGACTATGCTAAAACCGTTATTGCTTTATTAGATGAGTTGGGTATTGAACAAGTAAATTTATTAGGAAACCATACTGGTGCTTTTGTTGGTGGAGAAGTCACAGCTTCTTATCCAGAAAGAGTAAAAAAACTAATTTTGGGTAACGTTGCAGGTTTTGGAGAACATGGAAAAGCTGACTTGATGCGGAGATTTGATGAAGGGTTCCAAATCAAAGAAGATGGTTCGCATTTAATGGAAAGATGGCTAGCTCGGAAAAGATATATTGGTTCTGCTGAGTTAAATCATCGTTGGGTTTTGGATGATTTAAAATGTTTTGGTCATCCTTTATATGCGGTTTGGGCTGTGGGAAATTACTGTTTGGATGCACCAGAAAGATTTAAAAATATCAAATGTCCAACTTTAATAGTTTGGGGTATTGATGATATGGAAGAATTTGAAAAATTGGGTTTAGCTTTAGTTAAAGATAGGTTATTTCTTTCTCAAGCTATTCCTCAAGGTAAAGTTGTAGAATTTTCTGATGGAACAATCTGCATGATGAACCAAATACCTGAAAAAATAGCAAAGGCTGTTTTAGAATTTTTAGATGAGGAATAAAATAAATATCCAAATTAAACAATATGAATTCCCATTACAAAAAAATCATCCTCAAACAGTTTGCTAAAGACTTTAAATCAGCAATTGAAATTATAAAACTCCCTATACCCAAACCCGCACCTAACGAAATACTAATTCGTAACAAACACGCTGGAATCAACGCCGGTTTTGATACCTTAGCTTGTCGCAATAAAATACCCTATGTTAACTTAAATCTTCCTTTTGATTTAGGTGTAGAAGCGGTGGGAGAAGTAATAGAAATTGGAGAAAATATCACAGATTTACAAGTAGGTGACGCTGTTGTAACTACCGCACGGGGAGGTTATTGTGAATATCGTACAATTGATGCCAAACTTGCAGTAAAAGTACACGATACAATACCGGAAATATTAACATTAATGCCTACTGGTGTATCGGCTTTAATCGCTTTAGAACAAGTCGGAGAAATCAAAAGTAATGAAGTTGTATTAGTTACAGCAGCGGCAGGTGGTACGGGACATATTGCGGTACAATTAGCGAAGTTAGCGGGTAATTACGTTATCGGTACTTGTGGAAGCGAAGCAAAGGCAGAATTATTAAAAAAATTGGGTTGCGATCGCGTTATTAATTACCAAGAAGAAGATATAAATAAAGTTCTCAAACAAGAATATCCCCAAGGAATTAACCTTGTTTTTGAATGCGTCGGAAAGCAGCTTTTTGATACTTGCGTCGATAATTTAGCCATCCGAGGACGTTTAGTAGTAGTAGGTAGCATTTCCGAATATGCTCAAAATCCCGAACAAATAGTACAACCCCGTATCTACCATAAACTAATGTGGAAAGCAGCATCAGTACGCGGATTTCTCAACCCTTTATATGCAGAATATATCGAAGCAGCACAAAATAAACTATTAAATTTGTTTTACTCTAATAAAATTAAAGTAGCCGTTGATTCAACCCAATTCAACGGTATAGAATCCATCCCCGCAGCAGTTGAACACTTACTTAATGGTAAGAATTGCGGTAAAGTCGTCGTCGAATTTTAGATTTTAAATTACCCTTGTAGAACTTATAAGTAGGTCAGCGTTAAAAATCACAGTTATGAAAAGGGAATAGGGAGTAGGGAGTAGGGAATAGGATTTGATACCAGTTTACATTCCGTTACGTAGTTGGTTCTATTTGTGCCGACTTACTTAAATTTAATTGATAATTGATAATTAATGAACTTTATTCTAACAAGAACCTCCGCTCAATCTGCTGTACTGGTCTAGCATTCATCGGAAATACTTTAGCAAACTTCTGTAGTTGCTGAATCGATATTCCTACAGGTTGCTTTAAAACAATCCAGTTTACCGTTTCCGAACAAGGTGGTGTAGTTAAAGAACCGAAGTAACGATAATAATCCTTGTCTTTTGGTAGCAAGTCAGAAGCATTAATATTTATATTAGATATGGTTTTTTCATTACTTTTGTGCATCGGTATTTCTGACCAAATTTTCTGTAAAGTAGGGTTTTCCTGACCTTCTTTAAGAAAGATACCAACTACAGCTAACGAACCTTTTTTACTTTTATGAACTAAGTGCAATTCCATCGGTAATGCTTTTCCCTCAACTTGATGTTCGCTGGGATTATGGAAGTGAAATTGCAGTAACTCATAAACTTCATCATCAAGGGTTAAGATGCTTCCCGGTCGATAGTTTACCTGGATAGTATGACCGTTATTAATAATCCGCAGAGGAGCATTTTGATAGCTAATTTTTAGCTCCGGTAAATCCGCATCAACCGCTGATTCAAGATTAACTGGAGATTGACTTGTACCTGACTGACAAGCATAGAAATCTTCAGATAGATTACCCCAGTTATCGGGTCCTTTATCACCGATGTAACCCCAAGCTTTACCCTTTTCTTTGGAAGCTGATATTAATGTACAGCCAATTAAAGAACTTGCTGCGAATCCAATACTTGCTATTAAACCCTTTGTTAGTAATTGCCTTCTATCCATAAGACTTGATTATAACCAACTCCAATAATGCGCTTACCCTACTATCTTTAGTAAATTTTCAAAATTGATTTTTTGTTGTTTTTAGTTTACTTCTAAGTTAAATTTTTTGTAGTTCACTTTACAAATTATCTTATTTTAGCTCAAAATATTTTCATTAAGGATGCAATATATATTGTTACAAAAGGTTACAAAAAAATTAGGTGAGCCAAACTTCAGAAAACACATTAAAAGTTGCACATCAAGGGTTTAAATACTTTACACATGGTTTAGCAACAGGAGAATGGAACGATTTTTTAGAGATACTCACAGAAGACTTTAACTTTTGGTTTCCTCAAGGAAAATATCATGGTTTAAATGTTGGTAAACAGCAAGCAAAAGAATTTTTTCAATACGTTTCTCAAGCCTTTAATACGGGACTTACAATAACTTCTCTAGAAAGAGTTACCAGTAATGAAACAACAGTTGTATTTGAATTCTGCGATGAAGGAAATTTAATGGGAGAACCTTATAAAAACAGAGTTGCAGTATCCTTTGATGTCCGTGAAGACAAAATTTGTGGATATCGGGAATATTTTGGTAGTAATGGAAAATCGAATTAAATCAATTACCAATTACCAATTACCAATTACCTTAATTATTTTCAATATTTGGTTGATTTAGTTCCTGACATTTAGCTACTGCGGATTCGTAGGCTGATAAATACTCTTTACCACCTAACATTACATCTCCATAATATTCATAAGGTGCATTACCATAAATTGGCAATGGGTCATCTTCGGGATAATCTTCTTTTGATTCTTCCAGGATTGCTTTAAGTTTTTTTCTGGTGTAAGTTTGTGCTGTAAAATACCACATTTCTGGCGATTCTGAGGCTAAATGCGGTAAATTTGGGTCGATTATTCGCGAATCTAGCTCTATCCAAGCGTGTTCAAAAAGTTCATAAGGTTTACGTTTGATCGCCAAAAAACCTTGAGCATAAACCGCACCCTCAGTAACTAATAACGCTTGATAAGCATTTTCAAAAGGTTTACCAGCTTTACTTTTTATCTGAGCGGCAATTTCTTGCGAACCAGCTTCATCCAGTATCTTATCCATTAGTGGCAAGGATAAAAGCAGAAACTACACTAAATAGTTTACCGCTTCTTGGTTAATAATATTCAAGATTGCCCCGAAATTATTTAGAATCCAATTTATCTGGTACCAAATTCTGTAAACGATTGTGTCTGCGATTATCCTTGTAGCAGGTTACTATACAAAGACTGAAATTGCGATCGCAATCTTTTCGGAAATACCAATTATCTTACTAAAACAAAGCTGTATAATAAGTTAGTTCGCCTATAGGTGTTTTATACTTTTGGGCATCATTACGATTTATGAATATAAGGTAAGGGATTAAAAACAATAACGAGATATT
>NZ_JAYGHM010000093.1:0-6522 GCF_034931125.1 Rivularia sp. UHCC 0363
CCTGTCATCTGAATTGAATAATCTTCACCAATTTCAATCAAAATAACTCCCCCTGGCATATGTACGGTAATTGAGCGATCGCATAAATTCAGACGATGTGCAACTGCTGCTGCTGCACTGCTACTGCTTCCCGATGCTAATGTGTAACCCGCACCTCTTTCCCAAATTTCTAGTTGAATGTTTTCTCGATCAAGTACTTTCATAAATTGCACGTTGATGCGATTTGGGAAATATTCATGGGTTTCGATAAAATGACCATATTGCTTTGCTAAGTCTGGTGTAATTTCAGATAATGGGATTACACAATGAGGATTTCCGATAGTCGCAGCGCAAAAGTTAAAGGTTTTATCTTCAACTGTAATATTTTCGGAAATTACTTCTCTACGTTCTCCTGTTACAGGTATTTCATCGCTCCAAAAGCTGACTTTCCCCATTTCTACGCGGACGGTTTTACCATTATCTAAAACTGCCGATTTAACTAAACCTCCTAATGTCTCGATAATAAATGGTTCTTCTTTAACTAATTGCGTATCCCATAAATAACGCGAGAAAATTCTTAATCCGTTTCCACTTTTCTCTGCTTCGCTACCGTCAGGGTTAAAAATTCGCAGTAAAAATTGCCCTTTCTCAGATTTTGAAGATCCGAAAAGTATACCGTCGGAGCCAATCCCAAAATTTCGATGGCAAATTGTTTTGATTTGTTGGGAAGTTAAAGTAGGAACATCTTTTGGATCGATAACTATATAATCGTTACCTATTGCGTGATATTTGAAATATTTCATATAAGTAAATACGAGATTCTCACACCTACCCCGATGGTGCGTGACGCTACAAGTCTTATAACCACCTACAAAATTTGTTGAACCGTCACACACCCTACAATAATAATTGTATCAGTAGCGTTTCTATAAGTATTAATTTTAAATTAACTAACAGCCGCTTCTAACATTTTTATGATGCCAATATTTGCGTCAATCTCTACCTTTATACCGATGGGGAGGGTAAATTTATCTTTGATATGACCAATCATTGAACCATACCAAGCGGGAATATTTAGGGGACGAATATATTCTTGTAATACCTGGATTAAAGTTAATGAAGGTTCGTCTCCAGTGCTACATCTGGTACATTGTCCAAATACAAAACCTGATAGTTGATTGAGGATTCCGGCATTTTTTAATTGATTTAACATTCTATCTACACGGTAAACATCTTCGCCGATATCTTCTACAAATAAAATACTATCTTTCCATGTAGGTAGATAAGATGAACCCAACATGGAATTGATTACCGATAAATTACCACCAACTAATTTACCTTTAGCTTTTCCCGGTGTAATGATTTCGCGAGTCAGTTGAGTAATTAAAGTATCATTCATTGTCACTGCTTGAGCGTCGAATAAAATACTTTTGACATATTTTAAAGTAAAGTTATTCCAAGTAGAAGTAGCGACTGGACCGTGAAAAGTTACAAGTCCACTACGGGCATTAATTGCTAATAATAAAGATGTAATATCGCTGTATCCCATAATAATTTTAGGATTAGCGCGAATTGAATTATAGTTGAGCAATGGTAAAATGCGATTTCCGCCCCATCCACCACGCATGGCAATTATGGCTTTGACAGATTTATCTGCGAACATAGCGTTGACATCACCAGCGCGATCGCGATCGATTCCTGCTAAGTAACCGTAATTATCTAATATATGACTGCCTAGCTTAACTTTTAAACCTAATGCGGTAAATGTTTGTCTTGCTTGTTCTACGTCTGCGGAATCAACTATACCAGCAGGGCTAATTAATCCTACTGTATCGCCTAATCTAAGACGTGGGGGCTTGATAATAGTATTGGGAGTCCGAGCTTGAACGACAAATGATGGTATTTGGCTGGAAATAGCGGCTATTCCCAATGTTGTAATGAATCTTCGGCGATTGATATTCATGATGGGAATATATTATCATGGGAAATTTCAAGAAATCTAAAGTTATCAGGGGCAATCATGGCACGTAAAAGATTTATCGTTGAAATGGGAATGGGTATAGACCAGCACGGACAGGAACCTACTGTTGCAGCTGCTAGAGCGGTAAGAAACGCGATCGCGAATAATGCATTAATCGGAGTGTTTGAAGTTGCTGGTTTGAGCGATCCAGATGAAATGATTGTAGAAGTGCAAATTGCCGTACCTTATCCCGAGCAGGTAAGGGAAGAAGAGGTTTTAGCCGTATTGCCTTTTGGTCGCAAAAGTCTTACCGTCCAAGATGGGGGAATGATGGTTGAAGGACGTGCAATTGAGATTTTGCAGGATAAAAATGACGAAATGTTAATTGCGATCGCTGCGGTTACGGTTTTGATTGATAAGGATTAACTATCAAATCAAGGAAAACAAACATTGAATCAGCTACCGTTAAAAGAAAAGCTCCAAAATCTCTTAGATAAGATTATATCTGAGGATGATTCTCCCGTAACAAATTTAACTCTAAACAAAAACTTAGTCGAAGAAATCGAACAATTAACAAGGGAATTAGAAGAAGTTAATCCGAATCCCCAACCGCTACTTTACGCGACTGCTCTATTAAATGGAAAGTGGTTATTGCAATATTCTACAGCCAGAGAAATCCGTTCTTTATCTTCTCTGCCATTAGGTTTAAAAATAGGTAAAGTTTATCAAGAAATTGATGTTGCAAATAAATCTTTTTCTAATTTAGCTTTTGTGACACATCCTTTAGGGTTAGTCTCTGGAAGCGTCAAAGTGACAGCTACTTTTGAGCCAGCAGCAGAAGAAACTAATAAACGTATTAACGTAAACTTCGATAAACGCTACTTGTCAATTGAGAAGATTTTCGGTATTCAAACACCAAAGCTCAATCCATTTAAAGTTGTGCAAGCAAATAATCCGCAAGGTAGAATTCCCACTCTTGACGTAACATATTTAGATGAAACGTTAAGAATTGGACGGGGAGGAGATGGGAGTTTATTTATTCTGAAGCGCGTTTAATTATTTTGACAAATAGGGAACCGGGAACAGAGAACAATTATTAATTTAATTCCTAACTCCTAACTCTTAATCCAAAATCTATTGACGCGCAAGCGTCTTCCCGCAGGGTAATATAAAATCCAAAATGGTATGGCTACTAATCAACGACAACGCTATCAACAAATAATTTTATCTCACGCAAGGAAACCGCAACACAAAGGTAAAACTAATTACATACATCGTCAAAATCAAGGTGAAAATCCTTATTGCGGGGATAAAGTTGATTTAACGTTAATGTTAGATGAAACGCAGACAAAAATCGAAGATATTAAATTTGAAGGTGCGGGATGTGCTTTATGTTTAGCTTCCACGGATTTAATGGCTGGTGCTGTTAAAGGGAAGGATATATCGGAGACTTTATTAATGATAGAAGATTTTCGTAAGATGGTGATGGGAGAAACTGAATTTAAACCACCTTTGGAAAAGCTAAATATCATGCAAAGCGTTTCTCAATTTCCCATGCGGGTCAAATGCGTTACTTTAGCTTGGCATACTTTGAAAGGGGCTTTGGACATTTATTAATAACTGGTTTGTCATCCGTCTGCGAGGATTGAAGATACGGTTTTTAATTCGTCTCGTATCTCGGCTTGTGGTGCCGAAGAGATGGAAATTAGGACGATGACGAGTAAAATTTTCAAGTAAATCGCGGCTCATCCGCCTACCCCTGTAAAATCAACCAACTGATTCTAGCAATCAATTTATTGATGTCGCGTTCCAACACCAAAATATTTAATATTTGGTGTCAGGGGACGGCACCTACTGCGGGTGTTGTCCTCGTTGTGTCACCCATACCCGATTACTTAGCATTTTGTTTCTGCTTTTCAAATAGCAGTAACTCTTCGTAATCTTCAGTCCATTTAAATTTTTCTATAAGTTTTTTTCTGTGAGTGCGTAATCTTTCAAGTTGTGAATCTATGTAATCGGTTGCAAAGAACTTTTCTACATTTTTATCTTGTTCTTCTTGCGATAAAAATCCTGTCGCACAACTTGATTCAAGTTCATCAATGCGCTTCCACCTTTCAAGTTGTTCGGGTGTTGGTTGATAAGTTTTTGATGATTCTACTTGCGGTGATGATTTTATCTGCGATGATTCCTGTGACATATGCTGTAACCTTATTTAACCAAAACTTGTAGAATTCCTTTTTTGTTCGAGGTCAAGGAGTAACATAGATGCTGCATTAGAGCTAAGTATCATCTCCCCCGAACCATTAGTTTCCTCAAATCCTAAATCTTGATAAAATTCCTTTGCTTCTGGGACTGCGAATAATTTAAGGATATCGCTCAACCCTAAACTTCGACTTTCAATTATTATACCTTCAATTAAAGATGTAGCTGCACCTTTCCTTTTCTCTGGGACTGGGTATTCTATAGTATTCCAAGGACTATTAGTGATATTTTCTATCTCTAAACAATGCGTAAGTTGATTTTCTATAAAAATTTCAGTTCTGTTAATTTTGTTGCTAATAAATTTTGGTTATCTACTACGCTTCTAACTAAATTTTCTTTTCAAAATATATTCTCGGAAATTTCCTCTGTCTTCGATATACATCTATAAAAATCAGTACCACTCGCATTTTGTCTATCACCTTGATAATAAGTATCAACGTATTCTAAGATTTTTGATGCCCAAATAGCTAAACCTTGTTGAACTTCAACTGTCGCACCAATGATATATGTAAACTAAGAAAACTTATTCAAAAATCCCAAAAGCTTCCTCGTCCCATCCGTTAATTTAGTCCGCTTATATGCATCGGCAGCTTTTTTTATTCCTTCAGCTTGGGTAGGATAAGGATGAATTACACTGCTTAATTTATTCATCCCAATTCCATTTACAATTGCTGTAGTCACCTCGGAAATTGTTTCACCTGCATGGGGAGATACTATAGTTGCACCAAGAATTTTATCGGTACCTTGTTTGAGGTGAACTTTAACAAAACCTAGGGTTTCACCGTCAGTAATGGCTCTATCTACATCTTCGTAGTCTATTTTAATAGTATTTACTTCAAATCCTTTTTCTCGTGCTTCGCTTTCATACATTCCTACATGGGCAATTTCTGGGTCGGTAAATGTTACCCAAGGTACAACTAAATCGCTGAGTTTTTTACGTCCCAAACCAAAGGGAGTAAATAAAGCATTTTGAATTACAATCCGTGCTGTAGCATCTGCCATATGGGTAAATTTTTGACTCAAACAGATGTCACCTGCTGCGAAAATCTTCGGATTTGTAGTTTGGAGAAAATCATTTACTTTTACACCTTTACTGTCATATTCAACACCAACAGTTTCTAAATTCAAACCTTCAACATTCGGAGTTCTTCCCGCACCGACTAAAATTTCATCTACGATAATAAAATCTTGTTTACCGTTGCTGGTATAGTAAATTTTCTTACCTTCAGATGTACCTTCTACTCGCTCTATTTGAGAACTTAAAACCAAATTGATTTTTTCACGTTGAAATACTTTTTGTACAATTTCCGCAGCGTCGCTATCTTCTTTATTTAAAATATGGGAACCCCGATGCAAAATCGTCACTTCGCTACCAAAACGGTTGAAAGCTTGAGCTAATTCACAACCGATAGGACCACCACCAATTATTGCTAAACGTCGCGGTAATTGAGTTAGGGAAAATACGGTTTCGTTAGTCAGATATTTTGCTTCTTTGATACCTGGAATATCGGGATGTGTAGCTCTTGCTCCCGTAGCAATTACAGCTTTTTTAAACTTGAGAATTTTGCCAGCAACTTCAATCGTATCACTGCCGGTAAAACTTGCCGTACCCAGAAATACATCCATACCAATGTTGGTAAAGCGGTCAACCGAATCAACATAACTGATTTGCGATCGCAATTTTCTCATCCGTTCCATGACTGCGGGAAAATCAACTTCTACCTGTTGGGGAATGTGAATTCCGTACTCTTTCGCATTCCACATTTCACCGACAACACGAGCAGAACGAATCAAGGATTTAGAAGGAATGCAACCCACATTAGTACAATCTCCACCCATGAGATGCTTTTCAATCAAAGCCACCTTCAAACCCACACCTAACCCAGCAGCACCCGCAGAAGTTACTAAACCCGCAGCACCCGCACCAATTACCACCAGATCGTAACAGTCAGCTGGTTCGGGATTATTGCGATCGTTTGGATGCAGGTTTTCAATCAACTTCTGATTGTACTCATCCATTGGGGGAACAATTACTCTTTCAAACGCTGAATTTGACATAGGGAATTGGGAATGGGGAATTGGGAATTGGGAATCGGGAATTGGGAATTGGGAATTGGGAATTGGGAATTGGGAATTGGGAATTGGGAGTTGGGAAATTTAATAAGTTTTTTAATCGAATATTAGTTTTATTATTGTTATTATCGATCAAAATATCAGTAGCGTTCGCCGAACAGCTTCCTTAGATAATGCATCTGGAGAAAGTATTTGATTTTCGAGTGGGTAAGATGTTTTAGATTTTAGCGAGCAAGATGCTCGCACTA
>NZ_JAYGHM010000093.1:6808-9873 GCF_034931125.1 Rivularia sp. UHCC 0363
GCACTACGAAAAAAAGATAATTGATAGTTGTTTATTGCTCATTGATAATTGTTTCTTCGTCTAAGGCTTTTTTAGCAATTTTAGTTACATATAAAGTAACAGCGGCTGTCGCAATAAAACCAATAATCCGAATTGTCCAAACAACGGTAGGATTACTTGTTTGTTCTCCCGTTCCAATTGTGGCAATATTACCAGCTAAAGAACCCAAATATACATACATAATTGTTCCGGGGAGAATGCCGATAGTTCCTAAAATATAATCTTTTAAAGAAACTCCGGTTACACCATAGGCATAGTTTAATAAGTTAAATGGAAACACTGGAGAAAGTCTAGTTAATAAAACAATTTTTAACCCTTCTCTACCCACAGCATTATCAACTGCGGCAAACTTTTTGTTTCCAGAAATTTTCTTGACAACCCAACCCCTAGCTAAATAACGTCCTACTAAAAAAGCTGCGATCGCCCCAATTGTTGCACCGATAAAAACGTATACTGAACCTAAAAATACATCAAAAACTACCCCCGCACCTAAAGTTAAAATAGAACCCGGTAGAAAAGCAACGGTAGCGACAATGTAAAGTAAAATGAAGGCAATTCCACCTACAGCACCTTGGTTATTAATCCATTCCAAAGCATTTTTGAGCCATTCTTGAGGATTAAAACCTGATACATTTGCACTTTCTTGAGCTAAAGCCGGGTTGATATTAAACAGGATTACAATACTAAATGTGATTAAAACAAATAGACTAAATTTATGAAGTTTATACATTGTTATTTATTAATTGTTCATTGTTCATTGTGTAAAGCTTTTTTAGCAACTGTAGCAATATAAATAGTTACAAAAGCCGTAGCGATTAATCCAATTCCTTGTAACAACAACTGAATAAGTTGTGTTTCCGGATTTGTTGGAATAGATGGGTTTTTCATCGCAATATCACCAATTAACGAACCCATATAAACATACATTATAGTTCCTGGAAGAATACCGATAGTTCCTAGAATATAATCTTTTAACGATACCTGAGTAACTCCGAAAGCGTAATTTAACAAATTAAATGGAAAAATCGGCGATAAACGAGTTAAAAACACAATTTTAAATCCATTTTTGGCAACAGCTTTATCTATTGCTTGAAATTTTGGGTTCTTACCTATTTGTTGACATACCCAATCGCGAGATACATAACGTCCAATTAAAAATGCAAATGTCGCACCGATTGTTGCTGCAACCAGGACATATAAAGAACCACCAAATAATCCAAACAAACAACCTCCCTTGAGAGTCAGTAGGGAACCTGGCACAAACAGTAATGTAGCAACATTGTAAATAATTATGAATGCGATCGGTCCCCACCAACCAAGACTATTTACCCACAGTAAAGATTTAATAAAAAGTCCTTGTAGATTAAAATATTTAGCTGCGATGATGAAGATAATAATTAAGCAAGCTATCAATATCAGTTTGAGAAAGCGTTTGTAATCATGTTTCATGGGAATTATTTTAAAGGTCAAAGGTTAGAGGTCAAAGGTCAAAGGTGAAAATTTTAAACTCATAACTCTTAACTTAAGATACTAAACTGAGAACAAGCTTAATACTTAATGATTTTTTCTCCACGATACCAACTACGAATTCTTTGGGGTGAAATTCCTAGAAAGTAAGCAATAATTACAATTTGATTAATTAAAGTTGTTTGTAATACTCCTTTTTTTAACCAGCGACGCGGTGAAGTAATTACTGGTACGGGAATTAAAGTAATTTTTCCCAAGCGTTTTAAATTGCGTATTAGTTCAAAGTCTTCCATGATAGGTAATGCTGGAAAACCGCCGATAGAATCAAAGACTTTTTTAGTAATAAAAATACCTTGATCGCCATAAGGCATTTGCAACCACTTTGAACGCAATTTTACTCCCCATTCCACCAAGCGTAAACCTATTTGTGGTGCATTTATTCGCAGAGAAAACGCCCCTGCTACAGCTAATGGTTGTTGTATTGCGGTACGAATCATCGCATCAAAATTAGCAGGTAAAACAGTGTCAGCATGGAGAAATAATAAAATATCACCTGTCGCATTCATCGCACCCGCATTCATTTGACAAGCGCGATTTTGATAACCTGTAATCACTTTCACACCCGCAGATTGTGCGATATCAACTGTATTATCCTGAGAACCACCATCAACTACGATAATTTCTGTATTTGTACTTATTTGAGTACTAGCTAAGGTAGCTTTAATGTTTTTCGACTCGTTAAGAGCGGGAATAATAATAGAAATTTTAGTTGTAGCATTTGCGAAGTCTGTCTCGACTGGAACATTACTTTGATTGGCATTTTCTGAAAGCGGATATTTTTCTTTTAGATTAATTTGTTTGTAAAACATCCGAAAAACCTGAATAAACCGCCAATATAATTGTATAAGCCGCTAACGTCAAATATATAGCAGATTACATAATTTTACCTACTTATTTTCAGCCAAAATGCTGCGGTTATTCCCCAAACAAAGTTAAAAAGCAATACAAATACTGGTGTAAGGCTTCCTAATTCAACACCAAGAATTCCTTTCTTCGCTTGCAAAGGAAATACAATAAAAAGTTGAACGAGAGTGGGTAATAAGCTTAATAAAATCCCTTTCCAAAGATATTTTCTTTGATAAAAAGGTAGAAGAAACACAAACCCCCAAATTCCACCCCAAACAATACGAGGATATAGCCAAGATGGGGTTAAAGTTGGCGCAATTTGGACGTTAAATATTGCTGTTATTCCCGTAAAACCGAATATCCAAACCATTAAACTGTTCAAAAGTCCGCCAAGACACCCAGCAGCAAAGACAATACTTAAATTTCTGATAAAAATTCTAATGTTATCTTGCTTTTGCTCGGTAGATGATATTGTATTACTTTTCATGTTATGTAATTTGATTTGAAAAATAAATCAATGAATTCATTGTGAATGATAAAGATTAAAAAATTATGAGTCCAAGATTAAAAATCTCTGAGAAGTCGAAGATTAAGGATTAATATATAGAGTTGTTCCAATTAATTGACTTCGTGTTCGTTCGCATCTTGCTTCC
>NZ_JAYGHM010000093.1:10140-25819 GCF_034931125.1 Rivularia sp. UHCC 0363
TAACTCATAACTCTTAACTCATAACTCCTAACTCCTACAACCCTTTACTCTTGCGAAACTCGCTGACAACTTCTTTAATATCGCGTAACTCACCTTCTACTTGATAATTAAGTTGCTGCATTTCATCAGCAGTCAAAATTCCAGCGAGTTGAGAGAAGGCTTTTTTCAACTGTGGATATTTTTTCAAAGTTTCCTTGCGTACAATTGGTGCGGCTTCATATGGAGGAAAATATTTTTTATCATCTTTTAATATTACTAAACCCAAACGAGAAATTTGCCCGTCGGTAGAATTTCCTGCTACCATATCCACCAGTTTTTGAGTTAATGCTCGATATATCAAACCCAAATCCATAATTTTAGGAAATTCCTTGAATTTTAAGTTATAAGCTTTAGATAATCCCGGAAAACCATCTTCTCTTTCCACAAATTCATAACCGAAACCGGCTCTCCAAGAAGGTGTATATTTAGCAGCTTCAGAAAGAGTTTTAATATTATATTTTTTCGCATCTTCACCGCGAATTATCATCGCAAAAGTATTTTCAAAACCCAAAGGTTTAGTTACTTCCAAATTAAACTGCTTCTCGTAAGCCTGTTTGACTAAATTGTAAACTTTCGTGGGATCGCTAATTACCTTTTGCTTTAAAATCGCTGTAAAGATTGTTCCCGTATACTCGATATAAGCATCAATTTTTCCAGCAAGAATAGCTGCATGACAAATACTAGTACTACCTAACTGCCGAAGACGATCAACTTTTAACTCGGTAGTTGCTTCAATTTGCTGCGCTAATAATTCTCCTAAAATATCTTGTTCGGTAAAATTTTTCGATGCGACTACAATATCACCACCGTTACCAACAGAAGCAGTATTGCAACCAGTAACCCCCACCAAACAGAAACAAACAATTAGCAGCGTGAAAAATCTTTTCATTTTTATGATTATTAAACTATTTTGTCAACTATAAATTAACTATATTTTTCCCTTAGTTAAACGACGTTCCAAAGCCCCAATTCCCAAATCTGCAATCAGCGCGATCGCAGCAGCAGGAACCGCACCGGCTAAAATCAAATCATTATTTACTAAAGAAATTCCCCGAAAAATAAATACTCCCAAACCACCAGCACCAATCGCTGCTGCAATAGTTGCAATCCCAATCCCAATCACCATTGCAACCCGCACACCCGCCAAAATTACCCCCAGAGCTAACGGAATTTCCACCTGAAATAATAATTGTCTATCCGTCATTCCCATCCCCCTTCCAGCTTCCCGAATCGCCGGATTTACATTCATAATACCAGTGTAAGTATTTCTAATTATTGGCAAAAAAGAATACAAAGTTAAAGCAAAAATTGCCGGAACCGGACCAATTCCACCAATAACACGAACGGGAATCAATAGACCAAACAAAGCCAAACTAGGAATTGTTTGGAAAATATTTGCAACACTTAAAATAGGTTGACTAAGAGCCTTTTTACGAGTAATTAAAATTCCTAAAGGAATACCTATAATTGTCGCAATACTAATTGCAATAACCACCATTACCAAGTGTTCTATACTACGCTGGATAATTTCCGAGCCGTATTTAATTAAGAAAAAATCTTTAATATTCATAAATAGTTGAAAATATGCAGTTGTGATTTCGCATTGTTTGAGACGTAGCAGTGCTACGTATCTACAAGGGTTCTATGTTTTGGTACGAAATATGGGTAAATATAATTCATAGCTTTTCAATCCAAAATCTAAAATCTAAAATCCAAAATTAAACTGCGGTTTCCAAACATTTCATAAAAGCAACCGCTTCCGGATGCGAGGTGTTTTTGAATTCGTGGGGTGTCCCTAAAAATACGAGTTCTCCCCCATACATTAAACCAATTCTTGTGGCTAAAACAAAGGCTTCTTGAATATCGTGAGTGACAAATACCACGGTTTTACCGAGTTCTTGCTGCAACCGTTTAAACTCTTGCTGAAGTTCCAATCTTGTGATCGGGTCTAATGCTCCAAATGGTTCATCCATTAATAATACCGGAGGGTCGGCAGCTAATGCTCTCGCTACACCTACCCGCTGTCTTTGTCCACCGGAAAGTTCGTGAGGATATCGGGAAGCAAATTGTTCTGGTTGTAAACCTACTAAATTCAACAATTCAAAAACGCGCATTTTGATTTTTTTAGAATTCCAACCTTCCAACGAAGGAATTAAGCCGACATTACGCTCAATTGTGAAATGAGGAAACAAACCCGTTTCTTGAATTACATAACCAATTTTGCGTCTGAGCTTGATTTCATCCCATTGAGTTGTAGGTATTCCATCAAATATTACTTGACCATCCGTCGGTCGAAACAGCCGATTGATTAACTTCATGGTCGTAGTTTTGCCGCTTCCGCTACGTCCTAGTAATATTAATGCTTCTCCTTTACGAATTTGGAAATTCAGATTTGATACTAAAGGACGCTGGTTGCGACTGAGAGTCACGTTACGGAACTCTACAGCGGATTCGTTTTTTTGTGACATGGATATTTAGCTGAATACTTCGTTTAATGTACTGTATTCTGGTATAAATCAAAAGTATTTATCTTATTGCTATTTATCTCATCTCTCTTTTAATGAGGATAAAGCTTTTGTACAGAGGGATTGTAGAATAACTATTTATATACCAATAATGGCGGGTATTACTGTCTGGTAATATTTCATTTTAAACAAACTAAATATATCTAAATCGATTTATTGTTTAGATATATTAGTAAATTGCTGATGTTTTTACAAAAAATTTATAAAAAGCATAGAATCCTCAACCCTCAATGCTTTATTTCTCAGTCCCTAAACCGAATTGCTTCGCAAGAATATGATCGAGGACTCGTTGAGGAAGTAATCTAGCAACTATCCAATCAAAGAAATGATTAGGTACGATCGCATAACGAACTTTCGGTTTTTCGGTTGTTAAAGCTTTCCAAATCAAGTTCCCCACATCTTCTGGAGAATAACCGGAACGTGCTTTTTCCAACGCATAATCCATAAATTTTTTACTTGGAATCGCAAATTTAGTATTTTCATAGGGAGAAAAATCAATCTGTTCGGCTTTATCCCAAATTGGTGTCACTACAGAACCTGGCCCGATAATAATTACATCAATTCCGTACACCATAAGTTCGCGTCGTAATGCTGCGGAAAAGCCTTCTAATCCAAATTTCGATGCGTTATAAGCACCTAGAAATGGCATTGCGATCTTTCCCCCAACGGAACTTATATTAATAATTCTTCCCGGTTTACCGATCAAAGCAGAGTTGGTTCCTAGCAAAGGTAAAAAAGCTTGAGTAACAATTAGCTGTCCGATTAAATTGACTTCTATTTGTTTGCTAAATTCTGCGATCGGTTGATGCATCAAAGGTCCACCGATAGCAATCCCGGCGTTATTTACTAGACCAAGCAAATTATTACCACTAATTTGATGACTAACGCGATCGGCAGCTTCACGTACCGATTTTTCATCAGTCACATCGAATATTAAAGGTGTAAATCCATTACCAAATTCGTTAGTTAAACGCTCTGCATCTTCAGGCTTCCTAACGCTACCAAATATATGAATTCCTTTACTATTTAATACTTTTAGCGTACCCCAACCGATACCCGTAGAAACGCCTGTAACAACAACACTTTGCATATTTTTCTCCAGAATAAAAGAATTTGAAAGTTAATAATTAATCTTTATAAGTTACTTGATTTTAACTTTGAACTTCGATCAATTCTTCAGTATCGAGTTTTAATTATGGATACAATCTTTTTGTTAAAAATTTTATAGTAGATAATGCTTGTTGCTCATAAATTTTGTGAACAAGATTTTTCCGCAACTTATAGTTTTCCGAAATAATAATGTAGAAAATTTGCATTGCAATTTCTCCAAAAATTAGCATACAAATCAATAAATTTTATATTGCTGGCTAATTGCCTATGCGTAAGCGTAGGTTCAGCTAACTAAGCCTACCGCTATTTAACATCACTAATTCTTATCAAAAACAGAAAATTTATTAGAAAGTAATTTAATCTCAGTAATTAAAAATATTATGTATTTTATCTAACTTGCAATCAAATCAGAAAGGAATGTAAATTGAGATATTAATAGTAAATTTCCTTAGTTTTGTTTAATAAATATGAAAATTTTATACTTAATATTGCCGTTATGGATTTTAATAGCGCTACCTTCGTTTGGTCAAAATTTTATACCTCAAACGAGTAATCACTTCATTACTCATAAACAAGCACAACATCGATCTCCGAAAGAACGCAAAGACCATCGTGGTAGCGGTCGCCGACAAAATAATTTTGGCATTACATATTTTATTGTCCGGTCTACTGTTTCTACTAATGTTCCCTCCCCTAACCAAAACAACCAGTAATTAGAAAGGTAAAGAGTTATTAAAAGAGAAACGCGCTCTATCATGGTATAAATTTCTTGAATTTTTTGAAACAAGATTTTATGCGTATTTTAGTTCGCACAGTTATTTTATTTAGCATTACTTTTTACACTCAAATTGCCACTGCGGCTTTTATCCAACCGCTACGCAGTAAAAAAGCAATGGTAGTTTCAGCCCATCCTTTAGCTAGCGAGGCGGGGTTAGAAATGTTACGCAAAGGAGGTAACGCTGTTGATGCTGCTGTTGCCACAACTTTTGCAATTTCTGTAGTAGAACCTTTTTCAGCAGGAATTGGTGGTGGCGGTTTTTTGTTGATGCATGACTCGAAGAAACGCACAATTCAAGCTTTAGATTTTCGCGAACGCGCTCCCTTGAAAGCTACCAAAAATATGTATTTGGATAGTAGCGGCAAGGTGCGTCCCAATGCAAGTACCAATGGTTATCTGGCTGTTGCTACTCCGGGAACTGTTGCAGGGATGTATGAAGTTCACCGCCGCTACGGTAAATTATCTTGGAGTACGGTTGTTGCTCCTGCGGTTCGGTTGGCGAAAGATGGTTTCGTTGTTGAAAATAAGTTTGTCCAAGCTGTCAAAATGCGCGAGAAAATGATTGCTAGCAACCGAGCAGCGCGAGCTATTTTTACTCGTAACGGTAATTTTTATCAACCAGGAGAAACCCTTGTACAGCGAGATTTAGGACGAACTTTACAATATATTGCCACAAATCCCCGCAGTTTCTATACGGGAAGCATCGCTCGTACTATTGCTTCAGATATGGCGAAAAATGGCGGTTTAATTACTCTACAAGACTTGCAATCCTATAAACCAATTTGGCGCACCCCAGTTTGCGGTAATTTTCATAAAGCCAAAGTATGCTCGATGCCACCACCATCATCAGGAGGGATTCATTTATTGCAGATGTTAAATATTATCGGCGATACCGACTTAAAATCTTTAGGATGGCACCACCCCGACGCGATCCACTTAATGGTAGAAGCGATGCGAATTGCTTATGCTGACCGTTCCGAATATTTAGGCGATCCCGATTTTGTCAAAGTTCCCCAACAACAGCTAATTAGTCCCGAATATGCAAAATTTCGCCGTCAGCAAATTGATATGCAGCGGGCAAAACCTTCAACAGAAGTCAAGCCAGTCGATCGCAATACATTACAAAAATTCAGTCAAACCATACCTATAAATTCTAATCAAAAATCAAAAATCAAAAATCAAAAATCCCATGAGTCCACAGAAACTACTCACCTTACAGTTGTCGATGAACAACGCAACGCTGTAAGTTTGACCTTTACCGTTAACTTGGCTTTTGGTGCTGGGATAGTCACACCGAGAACAGGAATAGTTCTCAATAATGAAATGGATGATTTTGCAGCAGCACCGGGAGTTCCCAACGCTTTCGGCTTGTTGGGTAACGAAGCGAATTCCATCGCACCTCGAAAAACTCCCCTATCAAGCATGACTCCCACAATTATTACTGAAAACGGACGGTTGCGAATGGCTGTAGGGACTCCCGGAGGCAGCACCATCATCACCCAAGTATTACAAATAATTCTCAACATTTTGGAATACGATATGGATGCAGGAGCAGCAGTTTCCGCACCCCGCATTCACCATCAATGGATGCCCGATACCTTGCGCGTCGAGCCTTGGGGGTTGGATGCACTAACCTTGCAAGAATTACAGCGTCGGGGACACAAAATCGAACAAACCAACCCTTGGGGTAACTCCAACGCGATCGTCGTTAAACCAGACGGTAGCTTAGAAGGTGCCGCCGATCCCAGGGGTGAAGGGGCAGCTAGGGGGATTTAGGAAGGGATGGGGGGATGGGGGGATGGGGGGATGGGGAGAAAATAATTCTTAACTCTTAACTCTCCCCTTTAACCTTTAACCTTTAACCTTTGACCTATTCCCTATCTACATAAGCATCTGAAGTATTTAATGGTGAAAATTCGTTGGCGCGGGCGCTGGGTACTAATGTCCAACCTGCTTTGAGTAACTTTTGATAAGTCGCCCATCCTTTGGAACCGCCCGGTATTTGATAGTCTGGTACTGTGAATTGTCGAAAAGCGGTGTATGGTCGCCAAGGTTCGTTCGGTGCTGTCTGCAAGTGCAAAATTTTCTCGCCGTTTTCGCCAGACTTGGATAACCAGCACATTCTTCTCATACAAACTCCTTTGTAAGAAAGCATCTCTTGCATAATTACAGATATTTGTCAAGCGCTGCCTTACCCT
Organism: Rivularia sp. UHCC 0363; assembly: GCF_034931125.1. NCBI lineage: Bacteria > Bacillati > Cyanobacteriota > Cyanophyceae > Nostocales > Rivulariaceae > Rivularia > Rivularia sp. UHCC 0363. The sequence continues at coordinate 16,791 of NZ_JAYGHM010000093.1, forward strand.
TTTGGGGTACTTTTGAAGAATGAGTTATAAATAAAAGGCTTGAACTTCATTCTTCATTCAGGCATATTTGTTGGTAATTGTTTATACTTTTATTCAGAGATAACATTTTATATTATTTGTCTAAATAAAAACTAACCACAGACTGAATAGCCCGTGGAATAAGAAAAACAAACACCGCTCGCAAACATCTATGTTTGTCTAATTTTATATGTAATATTACTAGTCGTGTGTATCTTTGGCTACTGTTTTACTTATGTAGGATTAAATTAAAGCTTTCAACGACTAAAATTAACATCTTGTTGTTTTTCCGATCTATTTGACGAAACATCGGAAGAATCGCCGGTAATTTCGCAGATTTGGGCTACCAATTCATAGTAGTTACTGTCGGACATTGCGGGTTTTGCTGCGAGTGAAATCGATTGATGCAAGTCAATCCAGGATTTGCATCCACCATATTGGGGATGATATGCAACAACTTGGGGAGTTTGTAGTTTGTATGTTCGCAGCAAGAGTACGAATAAAGGTTCTGATGGTTTCCATTGTTGGCGATCGCGAACAAATTCTTTATTCCAAATGTGGAATGGAAGTAGAGCGTTAATAATCGAGTCGTCGGTAACGGGTAAAATATGGGTAATTTGAGCGTAGCTGGTAATATTAACAGTTTCGGGTCGCCAACCGGGTGTAACTGGAATCACGAGATTGGAATAATCAGTTTTGAGCATAAAAGTTTGTTGATGCTCGTAGGTAGGGTAAAGCAAAACTAGATCGTGAGCAACCCGAAAACTTCCTCCTCTTTCATGAATACCACCTTTACGTAACAGCATTATCGTTTGTGCAGATTCTAAAGCGTTAATGGCGATCGCCCATTCTTTGAGTGCGTGATTTGTAGTTGGTTCCATTTGCAATTTTGGATTGTTATATAACAGTAGCTACAAAAATTAGGAACGTTTTTATGTTCCCTACCAATTCCCAATTCCCTATCTGTTCCCTATTCCCTATTCCCTATTCCCTCCGATTTAATTCGACTCCACAACTCGTAAACTGTGACACTATTTAACTAAGATTAAATCAGGATGAAATAAATCATGGAAAAACGCAACTTAGGAAAATCCGATGTAAAAATAACTCCTATTTTGATGGGAACTTGGCAAGCTGGTAAGAAAATGTGGGTCGGAATCGAGGACGCTGATTCTATTCAAGCAATACGAGCAGCTGTTGAAAATGGAATTACAACTATTGATACTGCTGAGGTCTATGGTAACGGACATTCAGAAAAAATTGTTGCCCAAGCATTATCGGATGTTCGAGATAAAGTTGAATATGCGACGAAGGTATTTGCAAATCATCTTAAATATGAAGAAGTAATAGAAGCTTGCGATCGCTCTTTGAAAAATCTTCAGACTGACTATATTGATTTATACCAAATTCATTGGCCAAGTGGTTCTTTCAATAATGAAATTGTTCCTATTCAAGAGACGATGAACGCTTTAAATCACCTAAAAGAACAAGGTAAAATTAAGGCGATCGGCGTATCAAATTTTTCTCGTATTCACTTAGAAGAAGCTGCGAAGTACGGCAGAATTGATAGTTTGCAACCACCCTATTCTTTATTTTGGCGAAAAGTTGAACGTGATGCAATGCCTTACTGTATTGAAAATAATATTTCTATTCTGGCTTACTCGCCTCTAGCCCAAGGATTATTAACTGGAAAATTTGATGCTTCTCATAAATTTGATCCCGACGACAACCGTGCAGATAACCAGCTATTTCAAGGGGAAAGCATGAAACGCGCTCAACTTGCGCTAAACAAACTGCGTCCGATTGCTGAGCGTCATCAATGCAGTCTGGCACAATTATCATTAGCATGGTTGATTTCTCAGCCTCAGAGTAACGCGATCGCGGGTGCTAGAACTGCCAAACACGTTATAGATAACGCTAAAGCCGCTGAAGTCAAACTTACTCAAGATGAGCTACAAGAAATTGATGCGATCGGAAGCATCGTTACTAGCCATCAAGATGATAGTCCCGTGATGTGGAACTGGTAAATAAAGGTTAAAGGTTAAAGGTTAAAGGTCAAAGGTTAAAGGTCAAAGGTTAAAGGTCAAAGGTTAAAGGTCAAAGGTTAAAGGTCAAAGGTTAATATTATTAAAATGTTGAGAGGTTGATTTCGCCAATGTTGCGAAATTTGAAGACTCGTAAACTTGAGTTAATAAGCGGTTCTATTTTTCTTTACAGGTGGTAACTTAATAAATAAGACACAAACAAAGCATCGCGATACTCAATCGGGTAAATGACAAATGTGTCTTCGGTCAAAGCCCAAGTAAATTTCAGCATTAAAAAAGTGGCATCTACCTAAATTCGGTAAGCCAAGCTCCTAGATAGGAAAATGTATAAATGCGTTGTTTGCTATGAGTTAAGTAAACTTTAGCTGTTGAAATCTTTAATTCTCCAAATCAATTGACCTTAATAAATCTCGATTATAAAGCCTGGTAAACCTTTTACCAGGCTTTAGTATTATCAACGATTAACGATCAATTTTCTGATGGTTCATAATTATCGCCATTAGGACGGGAAGATGCTTTTCTATTATTGGGAGCGGACATATAATCGTTGTATTTTTCTTGATTATAAAAGTAAAGAGTACGTATTGGATAAGGAATACTGATATCGGCTCGATCAAAAGCTTCTTTTATACTTACAATTGCTCTAGTTTGAACGTGACGGACTTCTTTTTGCCGCGATGAAGTCCAGTAGCGAACAATGAAATCAATAGAACTATCACCGAAAGCAACTAAATCTATCTCTGGTGCTGGTTTATCTAAAACTCCTTCTACTTGTGAAATTGTTCGTTCTAAAATATCGGAAGCTTGGGATAAAGAAGTATTGTAATCTACACCGACAGCTAAATCGGTACGTCTGTGGTTAAATGCTGTTCTGACCTGAACTACACTTGTAAATACTGTTGAATTGGGAATTACAACTCGTTCCCCACCGTAAGTAATAATTTCCGTTGTGCGAATATCAATTTGGTCAACAGTACCTTCGTAATCGTTGACAATTACTTGGTCTCCAATACGGAATGGTTGCTGTAAAAGTATTAAGATACCGGCAAGAAAGTTTTTGAAAATATCTTGAAAAGCAAAACCGATTGCGACAGAACTAAGTCCGAGAGTCGCAATAATATCTCCCAATCTTAAACCGGGAAAAGCAATTACACAAGCGAGGAGAATTCCAAAAATCCAGGTTGCGGTAGAGGCTCCTTTTGCCATTAAAAACTGTAGCGATTTGCTGCTAACCGTCTTATGAGCAATTGTTTCAGTTACTCTTTGAACAAATTGAGCGGCAAATCTAGTTAAAAATATAATAATTATTGAAGTTAATAATGCCGGAAATATTTTAACTGCACTACCAATTAATTCCTTGACACTGTTTTTGATTGTCTCTACTAAAGTCATAAATAATCTACTGGCAATTTACACTTAACAACGATTCATTTTAATTTGACAAACATATTTTTAGACTATTTTAAATACCTCTTTTAAGTCCGGATTAAATAGTAAAATCTTAATTTAAACTCTTACAGTTTGGCAATCTATCAAGTGATAAACAAAGTATCTATCTAAAGGATTAATTATATACCTAACTCAAGAATGATTTGCATTTTACTATCTTTAGGGAACAACTTGCTCAGTTTGAACGACATACTACCAATTGATAGTGCTGTTGTTAACAATTGCATGAGGAATAATTCTACTTTCTTACTAGCTTACAATTGATATAAAGCGATAAATTGGAGCCAGATATTTATGAACTATATTCGTATAGCGATCGCCATCCTTGGATTAACGAGTACGCTTAGCGTTATACCTGTTGCGGTTAACGCTCAACCACCGCGCACCTACTTAAAACAAACGAATTTTCAGCAACAATTTGATCGGGGGGTACAGAAACTTTATGCAGGTAACTTTAGGGAAGCAATAGCAGATTTTGACCGTGTAGTGCAGGCTAATCCGCGTTTTTCTGAAGGTTTTTGTTTGAGAGGTCTTGCTAAATCCCAACTAGGTGATTATCAAGCAGCGAGGAGCGATTTTGATCGCGCAATACAGCTAAATCCTAATCATGCTGAGGCTTATAACAGTCGGGGAAATGTCTATGGGGAGTTAGGAAATATTTCTTTGGCTATTACTGATTTTAAAAACACAATAAAAATCGATCCAAAGTATGTTGATGCTTACTATAATTTAGGTCGTACAAATTATCAGCAGGGAAATCACAAACAGGCGATCGCGGACTTGAATAAAGCACTGAAATTAAATCCCAACTTGGCTGAAGCTTATGGTAATCGGGGTTTAGCGGAATATGCTTTAGGAAATAAGCGTAATGCTGTAGCCGATTTACAAAAAGCAGCAAGTCTTTTTTATCAACAGGGAAATAGCCAAAACTATCAGCAAACTCAAGCTTTAATTAGGCAAATTAAATAACCAATGGAATGATAATTATAATCGTTATCAAGTGGAAGCCAAATTCGCTTGTCTTTTTTTATAAGTATAGATAATTGTATTAGATATAATTTTGACAAATAAGAAAAAATGATATTAAAAGCACTTGACTAATGGCGGTTGATTAAATATGATTATCAGTCAGAATATTTTAAATAAAAGGTAAATTCGTGAACAAAAGATTAATTCTTTCACTACTTTCTACTCAGATAATTTTTACATCTTTAATGTCTATATTAGGAATTGTGTCCCCCGCACACGCTGCTCAAAGAGCATATCTGACGAAAGATGGTCGTGCTTGTATCAGCCATCCACACGGTGGTATGGGTATCGTGTGTACGCGAGTTTCGGAACGTGAAAGGAAGTTGATTGCTAGTCGTGTTAAAGCAGATACTCAGGTAGTTTCAGCACAACCATCCAACGGTGAGGTGATGATGCTCAAATTTAGTGAAAAAGAAAGCGATGAAGCAATCAAACTCTTTACCTGCGATTGTCCCTACTGCATGAATGCTCTACGCGCTTTACACGGTGGAGATGCGATGGTTTACTAACATTTAATAGTTTTAGTTTTGTCAATTTTCAATAATTAATTATTTATACCAATTCTGTATGAGGCTGCGTGAAATTGCCCTCACTCTGGAATGGGGCTACACAAACAAAGCCCAGATGGTGCGTGGGCTAAATTTGGGCATCTTTATAAAGAAATGGTATTAGTCAAAAAAATCTCTTAAGCATCTAAAAGGAGTAGAAAGGCTTGAGAGATTTTGTCTTTTAACTAATAAAAACTTAAAACAATCTCAAATATTAGAAAATAAACCTTTTTGTACTCCACTCAACAGAAAACCGCTATATTTGTACGACTCAAACACATTGCTAAATTGATTGACGCATTTTTTTCTCATTTAGTACCGAGAATAATAATATATTATTAGCGTTTATTTTCAAGAGCGAATAAAACGAGCTTTTTGTATTTTGAGCATGGTAATAGAAAACATCAACCACAAATATCCAACCCCATAACCAGCAATTATATCTGTCGGCCAATGCACCCCTAAATATAGACGACTTAAACCAATAGCACCAATTAATATAACAGCAAAAGTGTAGATGATTTTAGCAAATTTAGGATAATGAAATGCTAGCAAATAAGCGATAAAACCATATATGACCATCGAACCTAATGCATGACCGCTAGGATAGCTAAAGCTTGTTTCTTTAATTAGCTGTTGCCAAAGTTGGGGACGCGCTTTGCTGAAAGACAGTTTCAAACCATAACTAAGGATTACACCTCCAAGAGCATGAATAGCGAATATTTTGGCTTCTTGGTAATATCGTTTCCATAAAAGTATTCCAAAAATGATGATAGTAACAGTCACCATTGTAGAAGGATTACCTATTTTTGTAATATTGAGCATGATATTATCCCATGTGGGATTAGCAAACTGATGTATCCACAGCAAAATAGTTTTATCAAAAGCAAAGGCTTCTTTATCCAAAACTTCTTCTGAAAGCTGGGCAATAATGTAGATAATTATTAAACAGATAGCTAAACCAGCAATTCCAATAGTAGTAATTAAAGTAGTTATCCGAGGATGTACGCGAGTGAGCCAGAAATTTATTAGTTTACGGAGATAATTTTGCATAGTTATTGATAGTACATAAATTAGTATTTATATAATCATATTTGCAAACAACGCAAACGATATTAAATTAGATAAGATTAAATTAAATCAAATCTATTCAAGGTGGGTAGGTAAACGTACAGTAAAACAACTACCAACATTATTTCTCATTCCTTATGGATACTTTAAAGCAACTGCGGTATTACTTTTAATTGCCATTAAAGGATTGCATATTCTCAACAAAATAGCTAAGGAATGTCAACAACTCCATAAGATATAAAGATTATTAAATTTTTAGGACTTACGCAACTGGCATATTTTGGTCGTAGGGTGCTGTGACACTTCGCTTGATTTCTAACGCAATAATAAGGTTTATGTGTCACACACCGTTCCCTCGGTCTTGTGACAATTGCGACCTAAACTTAAACCCCCATTCGCTCTGACAATATTCGTCACGCACCGTTCCCTCGGTCTTGTGACAATTGCGACCATTCCTGATTTTACTGATAATTCAATTAATGTAATGGTTTTTTTAACTTAGATTTTTTTTGTGTTAACCTTTAGCCCAACGCCATTGATAGCTATTCCATTGATAAATACCTTGAATTTGATATTCTGCACCACTATCGAAGCGGATAGTGCAGGTGGTATAGTTCGTATCACCGACAACTTCTTCCAGACTAACTACTATACACAGAAACCATTGAGGCGCACATGATGTACCTTCTTGTACCCATTCCCATAAGCCATTGCAAACTTCAATGCGATCGCCAACTTTCAATTTTAGCGATTCCTCTTTACCAAGCTCATCAAAATGATATTTTTCAACTCTATTTAACCACTGTATACCGTAACGTTCGCGGATAAATTGTACTACCCCAGAATCTTTTTCTTGCAGCCAATCGTTAAGTAATTCAACTTTCCAAGAACGATTTTGTTCTTCATGTTGCTTCACAAACTCAGAGAATATTTGTAATTCTTCATTCGTTAGTTCTTGTAAAGGATTGACATCATCTGATATTTGGCTCGAATTTCCATCGATTTGATTGCTTAATACTTGTAGCAAAATCATCTTTTGCCCATCAGTGAGAGGACAGCGGGCTGCATCACAACGATTGAAAGCTGCTTGCAACGCTAGTTCTATCTCATCTGGTGTCATAAGTTAATTACAAATGAGGGTTTATTCTCCTAATTATTGCAAAATTTTTCAAAATATAAAATTATCTCTTGATACAATGTTATATTTATAGATTAGACATTCAATTACTTTTTGTAGAGCAAAGTTAAGAGCTTAAACAAAATAGAATGCATTGGCATTTAGATACAGCTTGATATGACGGTGCTTTTTGCCTGATGATTGCGCCAACCATAGGGTGTTTGAAACGACAAGCAGTTTTTTGGGGCTGTAACGACTATTCTGTATACCTTCGAGCCGTTTTACCCAACAACGAGGTTAGCGCAACCCCTGAAACCCTTATTAAGACTGACTTACAGCCCTTTTTGTCTTTCAGCCCTTGACACTCCTGCGGCTCAAACAGTATTTTATATATAGGTCGGCGCATCTGTACCTCGAAAATTAAATATAGTAAGGCTTCTGGAACGAGCAGTTGAAACTTTTACTAATCCCTATTAGGGATTGAAACACTGATATCGAAGAAATTCAATTAATTCAAAAATGTTGAAACTTTTACTAATCCCTATTAGGGATTGAAACGCACCAAATTGGTCAGAAACATGAGGAGGAACCACGTTGAAACTTTTACTAATCCCTATTAGGGATTGAAACCATCATGACCAGAAGACTCCCCAAAAACTCTTGCAGTTGAAACTTTTACTAATCCCTATTAGGGATTGAAACGTCAATACTTTTAGAAGCAAGATCGAAAATCGAGTTGAAACTTTTACTAATCCCTATTAGGGATTGAAACGAGTTGAGGAACTTCAAATAAGATTGAATTTTTATGTTGAAACTTTTACTAATCCCTATTAGGGATTGAAACTAATCCAATCCAAAAACTCAGCAACAAATTGCGTTGAAACTTTTACTAATCCCTATTAGGGATTGAAACGCAGAATGTCTTTAATCTTCATGGTTATCAAATAGGTTGAAACTTTTACTAATCCCTATTAGGGATTGAAACTAGCAAATCCATATGTATTTCTTGGATTCATTCCAGTTGAAACTTTTACTAATCCCTATTAGGGATTGAAACCACTTAAAACTTGTACCATCGCTTTCTGCTTGAGGTTGAAACTTTTACTAATCCCTATTAGGGATTGAAACGTGGCAAGTGTTTGAGATGTCGCGTCAAGGGTTGAGTTGAAACTTTTACTAATCCCTATTAGGGATTGAAACTTACTCAAGTGCGTGGTAATTCAAGAAATTACTTTCGTTGAAACTTTTACTAATCCCTATTAGGGATTGAAACAATAACTTTCTTGGAGAGATTACCCAATCTAGTTGAAACTTTTACTAATCCCTATTAGGGATTGAAACTACAGGGAATTTCTGAATGGTTATTCCCTGGATCGTTGAAACTTTTACTAATCCCTATTAGGGATTGAAACACCTAAATGCGGACTTAGTTGATTTAGTCTCTCGGTTGAAACTTTTACTAATCCCTATTAGGGATTGAAACTCAAATTGAAGATGATTTTGCTGGGAATAGCCTTGTTGAAACTTTTACTAATCCCTATTAGGGATTGAAACTTTCCAAAATTCTACGGTGAAGCCAACTTTTTGTTGAAACTTTTACTAATCCCTATTAGGGATTGAAACAACAAAAAGAATAGAAGTTATATTCCCAGTCATGTTGAAACTTTTACTAATCCCTATTAGGGATTGAAACTTGATAATCAGGATTGGGATACTTTAAGAGAGTAGTTGAAACTTTTACTAATCCCTATT
>NZ_JAYGHM010000094.1:0-25015 GCF_034931125.1 Rivularia sp. UHCC 0363
CTCCGCGAGGCTCTCTCTGCCTGTTATTGCGATCGGCACAATCCATCCACCTACATAGGTTAAGAAGAAAAATAGATTTCCCAGCCCACGCAGGTGGGCTTCGTTTTTGTAGCCCCACTCTTCCAGAGTGAGGGCTTCCGGAATCTACTAACATTCTCAAATCTGTGAGTTTCGATCTCGAACTGGGAATAATAATCTCAGCGAGTTTAAAAACAGTTTTGAAAATGACTATAGCCGTTCATTTAACCGTTGCTATTCCTACTTACAACGGAGAAAATCGTTTACCCAAAGTATTAGATAAGTTAAAACAACAAATAAACGCGGAACATCTTAACTGGGAAGTTATTGTTATTGATAATAACAGCACCGATGGTACTGCAAAACTGATTAATGATTATCAACAAAATTGGCTGAAAGACGTACCTTTAAAATACTATTTTGAACCAGAACAAGGGATATCTTTTGCCAGACAGCGGGCTATGACTGAAGCTAATGGTGAATTAGTGGGATTTATTGATGATGATAATCCACCCTTTGCAAATTGGGTAAGTTCAGCTTATAAATTCGGTCAAGAACATCCGAAAGCTGGTGCTTTTAGTAGTAGAATTCACGGTGTTTTTGAAACTAATCCCCCAGAAGAAATTAAACCGATTACATTTTATTTAGCATTGGTCGATCGCGGTTCCGAACCTTTGATGTACGAACCTCGCAAAAAAGGGCTTCCTCCTGGTGCGGGATTGGTAGTACGTCGGGATGTTTGGAAGAAATACGTTCCTGCTAAGCTGTTGTTGATAGGTAGAACTAAAAAAAGCTGGATGCCTACAGGTGAAGATGCAGAGGCATTACTATATATTTATAAAGCCGGATGGGAAATTTGGTATAACCCCGATATGGAAATTGAACATATAATTCCATCATCGCGATTGGAGAAAACATATCTGATCGGGTTAATTAAATTTATCGGTTTGGGACGCTTCCATTTAAGAATGTTAATGCTCGATTGGTGGCAAAGACCTTTTGCTTTTTGCGTTTATTTAATTAACGATTTTCGGAAAGCAGTATTATACTTTATTCGTTATAGAAAGGTGTTAAGAAAAGACGTTGCTGCGGCTTGTGAAATGCAGCGGTTAATATCAACTTTAATTAGTCCTTTTTATTTGTGGCGGATGCAAATTGCTAATTTAACGAAAATATACTGAGGCTATTTTTAGAAAAGCGAGTTTAGCATATCAGTTACAGCGATTTTTAACAAAATGAAACCTCACCCCCATCCCCTCTCCTTGGTAAGGAGAGGGGTGTTAGAGATAGGGTGATGTTCGGTGTTACAAATGAAATTGCTATATTATCTTTTAAATAATTGATATGCTAACTAATGAAATATCTGTAATTATTCCTGTATATAACGGGGAAAATACTATTAAGGAAACTATTAAATCTGTTTTAAATCAAACTTTTACTAACTTTGAACTAATTATTATCAATGCCAATTCGATAGATAATACTCTCTCGATTATTTCTCAAATCAAAGACGAAAGAATCAAAGTTTTTTCTTACCCTCAAGCAAATGTAGCCGTGAATCGCAATCGCGGTATCAATCACGCAACAGGTAACTATATTACTTTTTTAGATGCAGATGATTTGTGGACAACTGATAAATTAGCAGCCCAATATACAGCTTTACAATCAAATCAAGCTGGAGTTGCCTACAGTTGGACAAATTGTATCGATGAAAATGGCAAGTTTCTTCGTAAAACATCTCACGTTAATTGGACGGGAAACGTTTATTCTAAATTATTATTAGATGACTTTATTGGTAACGGTTCTAACGTGATGATTCGTAGAGACATTTTAATTAAAGTTAATGGTTTTGATGAAATATTAACCAACGCTCAAGATACGGATATGTGGTTAAAGTTATCGGCTATAACCGATTTTATCTGTGTACCGAAAGCGCAAGTATTATATCGAATTCAGCCTAGTTCCATGTCATCTAACGTATTAGGACTAGAAAAATCAAATTTAGAAGTTATTCAACGTGCTTTTGCTCGCGAACAAGCAAAATCCCATCAACATCTTAAACCCAAAGCGATCGGCAATCTCTACAAATACCTTTGTTACAAAGTTCTTGCAACACCACCAGGAAAACAGCAAAGTAAAGTTGCAGCAAGATTTTTATTAACTGCAATCAAAACAGATACAGGTCTTTTATTTAAACCAGTAATATTTAAAGCTATTTTGAAATTAATTGCAATGGTAATTTTACCTCCCAACTGGGCAAACGTGCTTTTCAAAAAACTTCCTCGTTTATCAAATACCAGCACTTTCTTGGGATACGAAAAAACAATTTGATATTAGTAGAACTTAGCAAAAAGGCAGATTTTTTTGTAGTAGGGTGCTGTGACACTTAGAGAGATTATAAACGTAACAATAAGTCTTGTGGTGTCACGCACCATCCGAGTTTTGTGGCAATCGCGTAAGTCCTGATTAATTTGTAGCGACTGTCTTGAATATCAACCGCGATCGCAAAAAAACAGTGGCACAACCCAAAGCGGATGTTGGGTGAAACGAAGTATTACAACCCAACCTACAATTGCAAATGATGATTATAAAGGAATTTAATCAAATGTCTATTTCGGTAATAGTCCCCGTATTCAACGGAGAAAAAACCGTTAAAGAAACAATAAAATCAATTTTAAATCAAACCTTTACGAATATCGAAGTAATTATCATTAACGATGGCTCTACAGATACAACTTTAGAAATTATCGAAAATATCCCCGATTCACGGATCAAAATATTTTCTTATCCAAACGCTGGTTTATCAGCAAGTCGCAATCGAGGCATTTTTCAAGCCAAGAGGGAATATATTTCTTTTATCGATGCTGATGATTTATGGACTCCTGATAAACTTGAATCGCAATGGCAAGCTTTACAATCAAATCCTCAAGCTGCTGTAGCTTATAGCTGGACTGATTATATTGACGAATCGAGTAAATTTATTAAATCCGGTAGAAGAATTAAAGTTAACGGTGATGCTTTTGATAAACTTCTGATAACTAACTTTTTAGAAAATGGTTCCAATCCTCTAATTCGTCAAGAAGCTTTAAAAATTGGTGGTTTTGATGAAACGCTTTTTGCAGCAGAAGACATTGATATGTGGTTGCGTCTCGCGGCTAATTATGATTTTGTTTGTGTCGAAAAGCCGCAAATTTTATATCGAATATCAACAACTTCCATGTCTACCAATCTTAAAAGACAAGAAGCTGCATCCTTAAAAGTAATCGAACGTGGTTTCAGCTATCCCAAAGCCGAGAAACTACAGCATTTGAAAAAGCAAAGTCTTTCACATCTTTATCAATATCTAACTTTTAAAGCAATTGAAGCACCACCACAACAACGTCAAACCATGACTGCGGTATATTTTTGGTGGAATTGGATTAAAAATAATCCTGCGATCGCAAAAAACAAACGAGTCGTCATCATCGCAGTGTTAAAAATTATCTTTCCCCAACTGTTTGAGCGAGTCACTCAATTGAAAGTTGCACTAATGTAAACTCTTGTGGAATTTCTTGTTCCCAGACTCCGGCTGGGAATACATATCAAGAGGCTCTGCCTCTTAATATACTGGAGGCAGAGCCTCGCGAAATGGGTTCCCAGCCGGAGTCTGGGAACCAGTTGACCAGTTGCTAATGTAGAGACGCGATATATTTTATCTCTATAACATGGTAGGGAAATCCGCATCACGTTTATAGGGCAAACAATGCTGTAAATTTAGTGCAGTTTATCTACTGAAGCATTAAAATCCAAATTGATAATAACCCTGCTTACCTTTCCGGTAAAGTGGGGTGTTGGGGTTTATTACCCAAATAATCATTAAAATATTTGTATTTACTGCGACTAAATTATGTTAGAACAAGGTACCATCAGTATCCATACTGAGAATATTTTCCCGATTATCAAGAAGTCTCTTTACTCAGATCATCAAATCTTTTTACGGGAACTGGTATCAAATGCCGTTGATGCTATCCAAAAGCTGCAAATGGTGGCTCGTTCGGGAGAATTTTCGGGAGAAATCGGCGAATCGGAAATTATACTTGCTGTAGATAAGGATAAGAAAACTCTTTCTATTACCGATAATGGCATCGGTATGACGGCAGAAGAAATCAAGAAATATATCAACCAGGTTGCTTTCTCTAGTGCTGAAGAATTTGTGCAGAAGTACAAAGGTGAATCTGACCAACCAATTATCGGTCATTTTGGACTTGGTTTTTATTCTTCCTTTATGGTCGCGAACCATGTGGAAATCGATACTTTATCTTACAAAGATGGAGCGGAAGCAGTTCACTGGAGTTGTGATGGTTCCCCAAAATTCACTTTAGAAGAATCATCCCGCACTGCTCGCGGTACGACTATTATTCTTCACCTCATGGAAGAGGAAGAAGAATTTCTTGAAGACGCACGAATTAATAATCTTGTCAAGACTTACTGCGATTTTATGCCCGTACCCATCAAACTTGATGGTGAGGTATTAAACCGACAAAAGGCACCTTGGCGCGAATCTGCCAGTAATTTGACCAAGGAAGATTACATGGAGTTTTACCGCTACCTGTATCCTTTCGAGGAAGAACCGCTACTTTGGGTGCATTTGAATACTGATTATCCTTTCATTGTGAACGGTATTCTCTACTTCCCCAAACTCAAGCCGGATGTTGACGTGAGCAGAGGACAAATCAAATTATTTTGCAACCAAGTATTTGTTAGCGACAACTGCGAAGAAATCATTCCTCAATTCCTGCTACCAATGCGGGGTGTAATCGATAGTAGCGATATTCCCCTCAACGTATCTCGTAGTGCATTGCAAGGCGATCGCACTGTCAAAAGAATCGGCGATTACGTTGCCAAGAAAGTCGGCGATCGGCTCAAAGAACTGTACCGCGATGACCGCGAGCAGTACATTTATGCTTGGAAAGATTTAGCAACCTTCGTTAAATTCGGGGTGATGAATGATGAGAAATTCAAAAAGCAGGTTGAAGATATCGTAGTTTTCCGGACTACCCATCAAGGAGAAAATACGGATACAGCACCAGCGGAAAATGCTCCCGCAGTAGAAGTACAGTCCCAGGAAGGCGACGCTTGGCAAGATGTCACCCCTGGAGGTGAAGGAGATTCTACGTCTGCTCAACATTCCTTGCCCTACGTAACTCTCAAAGAGTATTTAGAACGCAACAAACAAAACCACGAAAACCGCGTCTTTTACTGTACCGATGAAGCATCACAAGCTGCTTACGTAGAATTACATAAAAATCAAGGCTTAGAAGTTCTGTATCTAGACTCCTTCATCGACACCCACTTTATCAACTTCCTGGAACGCGAATACAACGACGTTAAATTTACGCGGGTAGACTCCGACTTAGATAACACCCTGCTAGACAAAGATAAATCCGAGGAAATAGTAGATCCGACAACCAACAAAACCAAAGCCGACACAATCAAAGAGATATTTGAGAAAGCCCTCAACAAACCCAAACTCAACATTCGTACCGAAGCCTTAAAATCCGACAACCCCCAAGGAACACCACCAGCAATGGTGCTATTACCAGAAATACTGCGTCGCTTGCGAGAAATGAACGCCATGATGCAGCAGCAAACGGTAGAATTTCCCGAAGAACACGTATTATTAATTAACACCGCTCACCCACTGATCCAGAACCTGGCAAATCTCAACCAAGGTAGTATCATTCAAGATGGCGGACAATCGCCTACAGGTGAGTTGGTAAATTCAATTTGTCAACACGTTTACGACTTAGCCTTGATGTCACAGAAAGGCTTCGACGCAGAAGGAATGAAATCCTTTGTCCAACGTTCTAATCAAGTACTTACTAAGTTGACAGAACAAGCTGCGAAGTAGTTAGGAGCTAGTGGTCTATGTCATTAATTCTGATGGGTAAGAAATTCGTAGTGGGAGCGTCTCGCTCCCTAGTGGGAGCGTCTCGCTCCCTAGTGGTAACGAGCGACCAAGATGGTCGCACTACGTTAACCCTTCAAAACTTATGTGGTGGACTACTAGTAGTCTGTCCCATTAGTTCTGAAGGGTTCGTAGTGAGGGATTTATCCCTCAAATCAAGGGCTAAAGCCCTTACTACAAACTATCAAAATTAATGGGACAAAGTACTAGTAGTCCATGTCATTAATTCTGATGGGTTTTAGAGACTTAGCAGTGCTACGTCTCCCGACGTTTCCGGGAAAACGAACCCTTTAAGATTAATGCAATAGACTAGTTTCATTAATTTTGATAGGTAATTTGTAGTGCGAGCGTCTCGCCCGCTATTATTCACGAGCGACCAAGATGGTCGCACTACGAATACATCCGATAAAATAGAAAATTACGTTAAAAACAGGAGATTCTTGATATGTCTCGTAAATGTCAGCTAACTGGTAAAAAAGCCAATAACGGTTATGCGGTTTCTCACTCGCACCGTCGGACTAAGAAACTTCAGCAAGCGAACCTGCAAAGCAAGCGCGTTTGGTGGGCTGAAGGTAATCGCTGGGTGAGACTGAAGATTTCGACTAAAGCTATCAAAACTTTGGAAAAGAAAGGCTTGGATGCGATGGCAAAAGAAGCTGGTATTAATCTCAATAAGATGTAATCCCGTTTTCCGTAAATCATAATACATACAAGTAACTAATGTAGAGACGTTGCAGTGCAACGTCTTTATAATTTTGATTTGCATCGAAAAGTGTGAATTACAACCCCCCCCCGCAAATCCTTCCTAGGGGTTTAGCAATTGCTAACTGTTAACAGCAATATGTTGTTATAAGATATTTAATGAGTTAGACGAAAAAATCAGTGAATAATATCGCAACTGAAATAGTATTTCTAATTGAAGAAGACCCAGAAGGTGGTTATACAGCTAAAGGCTTGGGAGAATCGATTTATACTCAAGCTGAAGATATGGCTAGTTTGAAAGAAATGGTACGTGATGCTGTTCGCTGTCATTTTCCCGATGAAATTAATCGTCCTAAAGTCATTAGATTGCATTTTGTTCGGGATGAGGTCATTGCTTCATGAAGTTGCCGCGAGATTTATCCGGAGAAGATTTAGCTAAGGCATTAGTACGTTTTGAGTATATAGTAGATAGGTAAACCGGAAGCCATATTCGACTTACAACTCAACTAAATGGCGAACACCATATTACAGTTCCCGCACATAATCCATTAAAAGTCGGAACCTTAAATGCCATATTACGAGATGTTGCGGAGCATTTCGATTTAACTCGTGATCAGCTTTTAAGTCAACTGTTTTTTTAATTTGTATGATAAAAATCGCTTTCTGGCTTGTCCTTACGGATATGCTGCGCTAATACACTACAATATTTTAACGTTTCTATATTAGACATCTCCGGAAAACATTTATATGAAAGCGATCGCGAGGGAAATCTTGATTTTGTGCAATACTCACCCTCCTTCATCTTGGAAAGAGTAGGGTGCAAGTCTTCTCAATTGTTTCATAGCGTTCGATCCCCCCTAGCCCCCCTTGGAAAGGGGGGAATAGGATTCGTAGCTTCCTTTCCAAGGAGGAATAAAATTCATAGCTCCCTTTCCGAGGGGGAATAAGATTCATAGCTCCCTTTCCAAGGGGTAATAGGATTCAAAGTCCCCCAATCTATCGGGGGATTTAGAGGGATCTAACGAGATATGCATACACCCTAGCCTTGTTAAAGCTACAAGTGCGGTGATAAAATCTGCAATATTTTTTTCTCTGACTGATAACTTTACTGTTTCAAGTGGGTAATATAAGCTCAGTCTGCTAATTGCAACTTCATAAAGTTGTCTTGAGCTAACACTTATTTATGTAAAAAATCAGCGAAATTAATATGAAGCTATGGCGTTATTTTTCTTCTTCGGCTATAAATTAAGTAATTCAGATAATATTCTTTTTGACCGGAAAAACGCAAAATATTTACAAGATTAAAATACTACTTTTGTTTGATTTATGAACCTTGATTATTTCAAATGCTGACTAAAAATAATTTAGGTTGGCGATATTTTGATTTCATTTATCTTTCATAAAAACTTTGCATTGTTTATAAATGGATGGATAGAAATAAGTATAAGATGCTTCGTTGTTGGGTTCTTGAAGTGTTATCTCTTAATAAAAATAAACCTTATTGTATTGTCTCTCGAATGGAGATAATAATTTAGGACTTACGCAACTGGCATATTTTGGTCGTAGGGTGCTGTGACACTTCGCTTGATTTCTAACGCAATAATAAGGTTGATGTGTCACGCACCGTTCCCTCGGTCTTGTGACAATTGCGGCCATTCCTGTAATTATTGCTGTAAATACTTGATAAATATCAGCAAACGTTGTTTTAAACCAGAACTTTAAGACTATTTTTTCATAAATTCGCATCACAATTGATAGGAAAGTAGCTATGTATAGAAATCGTAAGTTAGTCAGGGCAATTCAAAACTTTTACCAACGGTTTCAACCTAAACCTCCATCTACTGTTAAGGAACAAAGTTTATGGCTTTTACGAAGTTTCATAGTTACTAAGAAGCGACCGGATTGGGTTAATGCTGGTTTTGTGTTACCTACTGTGGCGATGGTTTCGCTGGTAGTGGTGTTGTTGACGATCGCGATTTTATTTAGGTCGTTTGAGCGTTCTAAGAATGCGAGTAATGTCAGGGTGAATCAGGTAGTCTTGAATGCTGCGATGCCAGCTATTGATCGAGCTAAAGCGAAGATTGATAAGTTATTTACTGACCCTACGTTACCACGTTCAACCCCATCAGATTCTTCTCTTTATACTGCTCTTACTAAAGGTGACAAGCTAGCTGGATATACATTTGGTGATGAAACTCCTTTAGCCGTTAGATATGACATTGATGGTAACAAGGCTATAGACAGTGCAAGCACTGAATTAGAAAAAAAAGAAGTATCAAATACTGCCTGGAGATTTCCTGTTGATACCGATAATAACGGTAAATACGATAGTTTTACACTTTATAGCATTAACTTTCGTAGTCCTAGTAGAGGTAGTGATGGTAAATTTGACCGCGCTCGCGCTTCTTTAGATGCAAGAACCCCGCCAATGGATGATGGTTCTTTAGGTGGACTTTGTGCAGGAGCAAAAGGTACAAGTTCGAGTTTGATTGGAGATTCTGGCTGGTACAAATCGGGAGGGAACCTAAAGAAAAGCTTTTTTATATATGTAACTACTGTACCAATTACTGAGACTGACGCTAATACCAAATATGGTAATAAATACGAACGATATAGAGGAAATCAAGGCTTCTCCGCTGTAGAGTTTCAGCAAGACCAAGAGCGGATTCCAATTGTTAACAATGCGGTTGTTTATGAAGACGATTTAGAAATTACGCCTGGTGCTGGACTTAACTTAAACGGAAGAGTTTTTACTAACAGTAATTTATTAACTGGAAGATTTTTTACCCCAGAAATCCGTTTTTACCAAGTAAGTAGTCCAAACTCTTGTTTTTATGAAGCAGAATTTAGCAAAATCATAGTTGGTGGTAATCTTGGTTACGGTCGTATATCTGAATCAAAGAAGCCAGAATCTGTTATTTTCGACTTATTTCAGCGAGGAGCGGCAGGAAAGGAGGAATCAGTTAAGTCCCCTGGCAAAGATGATAAATATGTAGTGGTTGACAATACAGCCGCACAAATAGCCTACAACGCTAGAGCTTATGCTGACAGAATTAAAGCACAAGTAGAAGCGACAATTGATGCAAAACTGACATATCCACAGGAAGTACAAGGACTTATTGCTGCTGGAAACACAGAACGAGAAGCATTAGAAGCTTATTTTAAAAAGCGTACTCGCAAAGTTCCTTTTGCCGATCCAGACTTAACAAGCTTAACTCTTCAAGGTAATGGAACTGACAAGTTAAGAGGTCCAGATGAATGGATTTATCCTTTTAATCTTGAGAACAATACAACAAGTTATACAGGATTGAGTCTTAATGTTGGTAGACTACTTGCTACCGAACCAAATAAATTGAAGGAAGTTAAAAAGGAAAGTGAACAATACCTTGGCGATCGCATTTTAATTGGTAATAATTTACCCGCTCTGTGGTTTGATAAAACTGCAAACGATTTTGTAGGAGTAAAAACTTCTCAACAAGTGTTACCTAGAACGAATGGTGATAATAAGATTAATGAATCCAGTACAGAATGGAGTGATTATAATGATGAGGAAAATAAATTTCGTTACCGCACTACCAAAATCCAGGAGTTAGTCAGTCTTGAAGGTGCTACCAAACGAAATGGCTTTTTTGAGGAACAAGCTGTAGAACTGCCAAAGAATCCACTCGATAATGTTGGCGGTATGCGTGTAGTTACGGGAGCAGGTATTTATATTGACGGTAGCACCAATTATCCACGAACGGCCCCTAATGCTGCTTTGCCAACTCCTAATTGGGATGCAACTTTTGTAGATATATCCAATAGCGATTCAAATCGAGTTTGGGTTAACAGTCTTAATTTTAATAATGATCCTGCAAAGCCACCGATAATTGCTTGGCCGGATTCAATGTCGATGGGCGACCCTACTGTGCCAACGTCCAAGGGTGACTTGTTGATGAGAGCAACTGCTGTTTATCACTACAAAGATAATAGTGGTAAAGAACAAACACCTATGGCTTGTGTAAGCAGCTACTACGATCCGACAAATGCAAATACAGCCCAAAACAATTCTGCTGCTTGGAAAAACCCAAATGCTACTCCAGGGATCAACGGCAAGTCCAACAACGGTATTGTTTATCCTTCCTACAGCGGAGCCAGAACATCTGCCATTAGCGCTTATCAGACACAGTTAGAAAATCAAGCAAGACTAGTATTTCCTAACGGACGTTTTGCAAATGAACCCTTAAGAAATGCGATGCAACAGTATAGTGCAGGCAAACCTCTTTCAATGGCTGATAATTCAGCAATTGATACAGCAGTTTGTGCAATTCAAATCCTCAATGGTACCTTAGCACCTAGTTCCAGTAAACTACCTCACGGAACCATCTACGAAACGTCATTTTTAGATGCCAGACAAATCAAATCAATTGAGAACACACCGAATACAGCTGACCCAAGTATAAATCCTGAATACAAAGGTAATTTAGAACAGCGTCAACCTTTAGAAGTGCGCGTTACGGTTTTAGATGTAGATAAACTGCGTCAGACAAAGATTGGCAGTAGTTCCCCCAGCCAAGAATACCTCCTACCCAACAGTGGCATTATTTATGCCACTCGTGATGACGCTCTCTTGGATCTGAGTGATCAACCTGGTGCAAAACAAAATATACAAAACGACCAAGATGAGAATATTTATAGAAGAAACTTAATCAGTCCAACTGATTACAAAGTTGACCCGACTCGCCGTCCAAACGGCATTATGTTAATTAATGGTTCACGTTTAGACCGGGAGTCAACCTACAGAGACGAAGAAAAAGGCATAATTTTAGCAAGTAACGTTCCTGCGTATATCAAGGGTGATTTTAACCTTCATGCGAAAGGGTCTGTTAAGGGCAACCGAGTTGAAGAGTTTGAAGATATGCTATTTGATTCAGCAACTGAAGAAATAGATTGGACTAATTTTTATAACCGTGCAACACTTGATAAGAATTTTGCTTGTCGTCCAGGAGATCCAAGACTTCCCCAATGCGATCTAGGAGATAGTTGGCGACCTGCTTCGGTTTTAGCAGATGCTGTTACTGTACTTTCTGACAATTTCCGTTTCGGTTTTCGTAATGAGGGTGACTACGACCTAAGAAATAATGCAGGTAATGCTGTAGTTCCTAATTATGACTTTAATAACAACAGTAATAAAACGGACATTTTAAGCGAAACAACTCTTAAAGTTGACCTGAATGGTGATGGAGACCAAGATGACACAAATGTTTCTGAAGCAGATCAAATAAGTGTTAGCGCAGTTCGTCAAAAACTAGGTTTCTTTGATAATAATTTCCTTACTAGTGCAGATTGGTTTGAGTCAAGCGCCGATCCAAGCGTTGTGATCGACTCTCCTAAAGACTTTGATACTTCTGTTTCTAATATTCAAGGAAGTTCCTATGTTAATAACTTTGTCACCCCAATTCAACGGCGCGTAACATTTAATGAATACTTGATGGAGGTTTGTCCAAGAATTCCCGTTCATACTTGTAGTGCTGGTGATTGGTCTATTGATGGTGCTGGAACGACAGCAACAAGTCAAATAGGAAGCACATACAATAGAACTGGTACTCACACATCTGGTACGACAGCAGACTTAGCCATTCCAAATTTACAACGTTATGCTCGGCGCGTAGCTTTTGCCCGTAATACTACCACTGGGAACCTCACACTAGATACGAAAGGTCAGCCAGTTCCTTTAGGAATTGATACTTCAGGTAATATCCAAGCATTCCCAAGAAACACAGTTACCGGAAAAACTTGGACTGTTGGTTTACCAAGAGCGGTACCTAAAGCTCTTTGGTTCCGGACTACAGAAAGGCAAGCCGTCTCACCAAAAATAAATACCAAAAACGATACTCAGTATCAACGCGGGCTACATCTTTTTTACCAAACAATAGACAATAAAGCATTAACAGGAACTGATCCGAACGAACAACCGATTTTAGTTCCGGTGCTACAAATTCGGATGCCAAATGATACCTGGACTATAACTTCTGGAGACCCCGGTACAGTAGATAGAAATGATCTACCTACGAAATATAAAGATGATTCATCAAACACAGGTAGGGCTAAAGATAAAGAAAGAAAGTGGTTACAACAAGCCTCTTCTACAACAACAAATTTAGCCATAGTTGGTGGTGATACTCCCGCACACTCAACTGAGACTAACGGTGGTTTAGAAAACTTTGTACGTTACTTAGAAAATTGGTCTGATCCTACCGACCCTGAGACAAAAAATATTAAGCACAGTTTAAGTGGCTCACTTATTCAATACAAACGTAGTGCTTATGCTACTGCACCTTGGCAAACCTTACGAGGTAATGTCAGAAGTCTTTTTGGTTCTGATTACGAGCAAAAGTATCGAACTGACACTACCGATGGTGATACGCCATTTTATACACCACCTTCACGTCAATGGGGTTTTGATGTAGGTTTGCTGTCTCAGCTACCTGACTTGTTTGCTCAGACCTTCACCTTACCACCGACAAGAAAGCCTAACGAGTTCTTTAGAGAAGTAAATCGAGATGACGAATGGGTAAAAACTTTACTTTGTGCAAAAACAGTAAATGTAAGTACGAGTGGAATTCAAATTACTACAAATAATGCAGTTCCAGACAATCAACGTCCTACTGAATTTTGTAAAACAGAAACAGGGGACGAATAAATACAGGATTCTTCTAAACCCTCCTTCAGAAGGAGGGTTTAGAAGAATCGGATACTCCAAATACTTCTTATTGTTTCAGTCAAAAAAACAAAACGCAAATCATGCTCAAACGTCAATTCCAACAACTTGCTTTTAAAGATAATCAAGCAGGTTTCACAATTATCGAATCTTTGGTAGCAGTTATCGTACTTGGCATTTTAATGACTGCGATCGCTCCTACAATTGTTCTCTCAACTGCAACGCGAGTCCAATCAAGACGTATAGAACTAGCTACTTTAGCAGCAGGAGCTTATATTGATGGCGTAACTTCTGGAAGCATTCCCGCACCACCTATCTCAAAGACCACTAGTAGCGCAGCTCCTCCTGGAACAAGCCTAAGTTGCGATGATGTAGATGATCTTAAAGCAAAAAAAGGTTATTGTTCTTCACCTAAAGACGATTCATCCTATAAAGTTTTTTGTATTGATGGTACTGGTGATGGGAAATGTACCAAACAGCAATCAAAAGACATGATTGTGCAAGCATTTGGCTTTAACCCAGATTCAACAGAAGCTTCACAAGGTTATAAATTGAGCGTTCGAGTTTATAGAGCCGATGCTTTTGAAGATAATAGTGCTTTAACAATAGGTAATGGTACAAAACAATCAACTTTTACTGGAGGAATGGGTAAACGCAAAGCACCTTTAGCAGAAATAACAACAGAGGTTGTAGTTGCAGGAAAAACAACATTTGGCAATTGGTGTAATCGTTTTAAAAATACTAAAACCATTATTAACAACACAAATTCTGATTGCGGTAAATAATAACGCGAAATTTAGTAAAAGACTTACTCCACATGAAAAATAGACTTCACTTTATTCTCAAGTACAGTATTAACAACAAACCTTCTAAAATTACTACTAAAAAAAACGGATTTACCCTCATAGAACTTTTGGTAGCAATGATTCTTGCAGTGTTGGTGCTAACACCTTTACTGGGTTTTATGATTAATATTTTAGATACAGACCGTAAAGAACAAGCCAAGGTAAACTCAGAACAAGAAATACAGACAGCCCTTGATTATATTACCCAAGATTTGAAACAAGCAATATACATATACGATGCGAAAGGTATAAAAGCGATAAGAAACAAACTTCCTTACCCAAGTGATACAGATAAAGTACCTGTATTAGTATTTTGGAGCCGACAATTTGAGAAAGAAGCTATTGGTGGTTCCTTTACAGGCAAAAATGATAGCTTTGTTTATTCTTTGGTAATTTACTACCTGATTCAAAGTAACTCAGATAATAATCCTAATCAAACGTGGTCTAAGCAATTTCGTATTGCTAGATTTGAATTAAAAGATGGAATAAGAGACCCAGAAAAACCTAATAAGGTTGAAGCAGGCAATTTAGTTCCTAACTATATTAAAGATAAAGAACCCGATCAAGGATTTGCTTTATTTAAAATTAATGATCCAACTATCAAGGGTACTCTTGAAGAGAAAATGAATAGTTGGAAAAAAGATAGTACAGACTTAACGTATAATCTGAATAAAACTGCTGTTTTAGTTGATTTTATTGATGCTAGTCCAAGAAATGATTTAATGTATAAAGAACTTATTCCAGTTGATTGTACTACAGTTTTTGACTTAGACAATGTACCAAGTGACAAAAAAGTAGATAGAACAGCAGCGCTAAGAGTTCCATCTTTTGCAGGGACTCATCTTTATTCTAGTAATCAAACTTTAAATAACAGCAGCTTTTACGCTTGCGTAGATATTGATAAAGTATCAGCAAAGATATTT
Source organism: Rivularia sp. UHCC 0363 (assembly GCF_034931125.1). Lineage (NCBI taxonomy): Bacteria > Bacillati > Cyanobacteriota > Cyanophyceae > Nostocales > Rivulariaceae > Rivularia > Rivularia sp. UHCC 0363. Next base: position 15,136 of record NZ_JAYGHM010000094.1, read on the forward strand.
TTGAGAGGAAATGCTTATGCTCGGATAAATAATGGAGATACAAATTATAATACAAGTCGTCAATCTTACTTTCCAACGGCTAGTAGTCAAGTTAAAGCCAGAGGATTAATTGGTGCATTAAAAGAATAACAATTAATAAATTAGATTTTTCAAAAATAATTGCTGATTTCTATAAGTCTTTTCTTCAAAACTACTTTAAACACTCATGAAAAATTTGTTATTTTCAAGCCTGTGGAAAATAACGCCTGTAAATAATGAATTAAATCAACAGCGTTATCAAACTAACCCCAATAGTTCAACTTCTGGTTTTACCTTAATAGAAGTATTGGTAGTAATATTTATGGTCGGTATTCTTTCAGCAATAGCAGCACCAAGTTGGCTTGGGTTTGTTGCCAAACAGCGATTAAACAAAGCTAATGATAGCGTTTTAGCAGCATTACAAGAAGCGCAGCGAGAAGCGAAAAGAACGAAGTTATCTTATAGCGTCAGCTTTAGAACTGATAACAACAAACCTCAAATAGCTATTCATCCTCGCAATGCAGAACCCGATCAATTCTGGCGCGGTTTAGGAGATGATGCAGGAGTCAATACAGAAAAATTCTTAATTGGTACAAATCTTGATGGTATAAACAAGATAAAAAATAGCATATCCTATGGCACTACTTTTAATACAAGCAATCCTAATACAAGCAATCCACAAACCATTACTTTTAATTATCTGGGTGTTATGGGAGCGAAAGCAGATGGAACTTCTTCTGCTGACATAGGCTTAAAAGTTTTAGTCGCTATACCTAAACCGCAAGCCCCAACACAACCTACTGATGTAAAACGCTGCGTTATAGTACAAACTTTAATTGGAGGAATACGAACCGCGAAAAATAATGATTGTAATTAATAAATATAACTAATTTACTGGTTAAATTATAGAGTAGGGAGACGTTGCAGTGCAACGTCTCTACATTATTAATATGTGTTGCTTTTAGGAATATAGAAAAATACGAAAAATCAATAAAAATACTGAAGCAACAACTGCACCTAAAAGAAGAAAATTAATACATTGGGTGCAGTTTTATATTTCAATTTTCATCTACCATCAAACACACAAATTAAAACAACATTTGAACCAGCGCTATGACAGAGTGCATATTCACCGTTGCTATTCCGACATACAACGGTGCGAGTAGATTACCCGAAGTTTTACAAAAACTGCAAAATCAACTGCATACCGAAGCTATTTCCTGGGAAATCATCGTTGTCGATAACAACAGCACCGATAACACGGCAGAAGTTGTTAAAAACTATCAAAAAGATTGGCAACATCCCTTCCCTTTAAAATACTCATTTGAACCCAAACAAGGCGCAGCATACGCCCGCGAAAAGGGAGTTGCAGAAGCCAAAGGTGAAATTATCGGCTTCCTCGATGACGATAACTATCCCCTGTCCAACTGGGTCGCCAAAGCTTACGAATTCGCGCAAAAATATCCCCAAGCAGGTGCGATCGCCAGTCAAATACATCCCAACTGGGAAATTGAACCACCAGAAAACTTTCAACGCATCGCGCCATTTTTAGCAATTACCGAAAGAGGTAATATACCCTTACTCTACCAACCAAAAAGTAAACTATTACCACCTTCCGCAGGAATAGTTATTCGCAAACAAGCTTGGTTAGAAAACATTCCAGAAAAATTAATTTTAACCGGCAGAGCTAACGGTAATATGCTCACCGGCGAAGACACCGAAATGCTGTCTTACATCAAACAATCAAACTGGGAAATTTGGTATAACCCGGAGATGGAAATTTACCATCAAATACCCCAATGGCGCTTGCGAAAAGAATATTTATTCCCCTTTTTCAAAGGCATTGGCTTAAGCCGTTACGTAACCAGAATGGTTGATGTCAAGCCATATTTGAAGCCAGTCGCAATACTTGCTTATATGGGGAACGACCTGCGAAAAATCTTATTTCATATTATTAAATACGGGAAAAAGGTGAAAACAGATTTGGTTGCAGCTTGCGAAATGCAACTATTTGTGAATAGCTTAATTAGTCCTTTTTACCTGTGGAAAAACGGCTATTTTAAGAAAAGGCCCTCAGACTATAAGTCTGGGGCTAAACAAGGAAAGCCCACCTGCGTAGGCTAAAAGGCAACTTAATTGTAAAACCTGCGGAGGCAGGTTTCGCCTGTGTAGCCGCGACTTAAGTCGCCAGGTATCTTTCAGTTTACATTCGAGGCAGAGCCTCTTGAAATAGGTTTCCCAGCGGTCGTCTGGGAACCAGGAAAGCCCACCTGCGTAGGCTAAAAGGCAACTTAATTGTAAAACCTGCGGAGGCAGGTTTCGCCTGTGTAGCCGCGACTTAAATCGCCAGGTATCTTTCAGTTTACATTCGAGGCAGAGCCTCTTGAAATGGGTTCCCAGCCGGAGTCTGGGAACCAGAAAAATGGGTTCCCAGCCGGAGTCTGGGAACCAGAAAACCAGAAAGTCTGGGAAGCAGGACTCACCCCGCCGACCGCACTCCTCTCCTTACCAAGGTGAGGTTGATTTCCGCAATATTTACTTAGTTATCAGTTATCAGGTATTAGTCAACTCAAACTAACCGCGTCTACCAGTGTGGTGCATTTATCAAAAAAATAAAATGTTTAACAAACACTGGAATAATAATCCTAGCAGAGGCTTTACCCTGCTCGAAATGTTGGTGGTCATTGCAGCAGTTGGTTTATTAGCTGCGATCGCCGCTCCTTCTTGGCTAGCTTTTATCAATAATCGTCGCCTCAATAGTGCTTCCGATCAAGTTTATTTAGGTTTACGCGACGCGCAACGTCAAGCCAAAAAAACGAAAACAACTTGGCAATTTAGTCTTCGCGTTAAACAACCTGAAAATATTGTCCAGTGGGCAGTTCATCCAGAGACAGTAAACCCAAATAATGCTAACTGGAATGATTTGGACTCGAATGTAGTTTTGGATGAAGAAACGACTTTAAATTTAAAAAATAATGTCAGACAAATTCAGTTTGACTATATAGGTAGTATCAGAAAACCGCCCTTGGGAAGAATTACTTTATCAAGTAAAAATGGCGGGAAAGCTAAACGCTGCGTGTTCGTTTCCACTATTTTAGGAGCAATCCGCACCGCCAAGGAACGCGATCGACCTAAAGATGGCGATTATTGCTATTAATATATTCTTGGTTTGTAATACACCCAAAACCTCACCCGGTCTCCAGCACCCCTCTCCTTAATAAGGAGAGGGGAAGGGGGTGAGGTTGACAAATGGTGCGTTACGCTGTCGCTAACACACCCTACAATAGCTACAAATAACTTGCGTGTCTCTTTCACCCAAAATCACCGAACAACACCTAATTATTTTCACCCGCTATCCCGAACCAGGTAAAACTAAAACTCGATTAATACCTGCTTTGGGAGTCGAAGGTGCTGCAAATCTCCAGCGACAAATGACGGAATTTACTTTATCTAAGGTAAAAAAATTGTGCAAATCGACTGCAATATCTTTTGAAGTTCGATTTGCAGACGGCAATTTACAGTTAATGCAAAGCTGGTTGGGAACAGAATTAAATTACCAACTTCAAGGAGAAGGGGATTTAGGAAAACGCATGGAGAACTCTTTTTTGGATGCCTTCAATCAAGGTGCCAAAAAAGTAGTTATCATCGGCATTGATTGCCCCGGTGTCAATGCTCAAATTTTATCAGAAGCCTTTGAAAAACTTCAAGATTGCGATTTATTGCTCGGTCCTGCTGTCGATGGAGGCTACTACCTAATTGGTCTAAAACTTGCCATCGGACAATTATTCACTAATATAGATTGGGGAACTGATCGAGTATTAAAACAAACTGTGGATATTGCTCGGCAACTCAATTTATCGGTTACTTATTTACAAACTTTGGCTGACGTTGACCGACCGGAGGATTTAGCAATTTGGCAAAACAGTCAACAGTGAACTGCAATACGAGGATTTGCCGAAGACAGGTGAAATAACCTTTGCTACTGTGGTGTAATCTCGAACATAGGTGCTAAAATCTCCACCTGTATAAAACCTACTTTAATTTATTAACAGTAGCTAGAATATTAGCAACAATATTCAAGTAACTTTATGTAGGACGATAGTTGTAATTGAATGCGAGACTTAAATAAAGATGGTTAATCGTTTGGCTACTGTAAGCACTTCCCGTACCTTGAAAGTGGTAGGGATAATCTTGATTTTGTCCTTTTTAGTTGACATTTTAATCCTTTCATTTCCCTTCCAACCAACTAATAGTGGATGGCAAATTCAGTTAGCAACTGCGTTTGTTGACCGAGGGATTGTCCCCTTGGTGGGTTTTGGGATGTTATTCGCGGGACATTGGGTTGATAGTTTTGATGATTCTATTGCGTCTGGTATCGATTTGAGATTCCCCGCATTAATTTTGTCAGCTGTCTTGGGCTTGATTTTTCTGCTAATTTTTCCGCTGCACCTTAATAACGTGCGACAAGCTAGCGATCGCGAAGTTAAACAAATAGCCGCAAGTGCAACTCAAGCAGAAAACCAGGTGCAAAGCCAGCTATCGCAGGTGCAAGCAAGATTAAGTACCGCCGAAGCAAAAGCTCAGATCGAACAACAAAGAACTCAAGTCAGAAATCAGTTTTCTGAACTACTCAAAGATGAAACAAGATACAAGCAAGCTATAGAAAATCCCAGCATTCCCGAAGAGCAGAAAAAATTACTCAGGGACTTTAAGGCTGACCCTAAAGCGCTCGATACTTTTATAGACGCACAAAGCGACCCACAGAAATTAGCAAATCAGCGCTTAACTCAAATTCGTCAAGAAAAACAAGCCGCTGAAACACGAGCCAAAGACACAGCTTGGAAATCTGGATTGCGAGTTGGTATCAGCAGCTTACTACTTTCCATTGGCTACATTATTATCGGTTGGACTGGATTAAGAAGCGGTGCAACTTCCGGTGGTGGGAAGCGTAAAGCAACTGCACGCTGAGGAGAGATGGGGGGATGGGGGGATGGGGAGACAAGGGGACAAGGAGATAAAAAGAATTTTAACCTTTGACCTTTAACCTTTGACCTTAATTACTCCTAACTCCTCACTCCTAACTCCTAACTCCTAACTCCTAACTTTTAATACATGATTACTATTTATATACTGACTTATAACGAAGAGTTGGATATTGCTGCTTGTATTGAGTCGGCGATGATGTCGGATGACATTATTGTCGTGGATTCGATCAGTGGCGATCGCACTGTGGAAATCGCGAGTAAATATCCGGTTCGCGTTGTGGAACACGCTTTTGAAAGTCACGGTAAGCAGCGTACCTGGATGTTAGAAAATATATCCCCGAAGTATGAGTGGGTGTATATTCTCGAAGCAGACGAACGCATGACACCAGAGTTGTTCGCGGAATGTGTGGAAGCAACCAAAAATCCAGATTATATCGGTTATTACGCAGCCGAACGAGTAATATTTATGAATTCCTGGATTCGCCGCAGTACTCAATATCCTCGTTACCAATTGCGTCTTTTTCGTCACGGTAAAGTATGGTTTACAGATTATGGTCATACCGAAAGAGAAGTCTGTGAAGGCAATACCAGCTTTTTAAAAGAAACTTACCCTCATTACACTTCTGGCAAAGGATTGAGCCGGTGGATTGACAAGCATAACCGTTATTCCACTGACGAAGCTAAAGAAACCTTGTATCAGCTAGAACAAGGGAGCGTTAACTGGCGCGATTTATTCTTCGGAAAAACAGAAATAGAACGCCGTCGCGCCCTCAAAGATTTATCATTGAGATTACCAGGAAGACCCTTGGTGCGGTTCTTTTATATGTACTTCCTGCTTGGAGGCTGTTTAGACGGACGTGCTGGATTAGCCTGGTGTACCCTGCAAGCCTTCTACGAATACTTAATCATGCTCAAAGCCTGGGAAATGAAGCATATCCCTACACCCACCTTGGAAGGAATGGGGGGAGGTAAAGAGTTAGGAGTTAGGAGTTAGGAGTTAGGAGTTAGGAGTTAGAAGTTAGAAGTTAGAAGTTATTTGATTTTAGATTCTGGACAAGCGACGAAAAAGATATTTTGGATTAAAAGTCAAGAGAAAAACATTCGTAGTGGGAGCCGAACAGCTCCCTTTTTGTTTTTGCGGTAAAACTCAATACATCTGTTTTAACTCAGATAGAACACAGTAAGAACCCTACCCCGCCCTACTTTTCGCATCTCCTTACCAAGCAGAGGCGAAGGGGGTGAGGTAAAATTTGTGTAAATTATTGAACCCAAAACTGCTATATCTCCCATGCCCAATGCCCAATGCCCAATCCCCGATCCCCAATGCCCTAATTTTTAATGCACCAAATTAATTAAAATGTTACATTTAATATAAATTCATATTTATCAATCAAAAGTTTTCATCAGCGAGTTTTTGCTTTTATCTTAATATTCTCTAACTAAAGCCAAGGCGCAATATAATTATCGGGTCACGATCGAGTGAAGAGCTAACCTTTAAATAGTATTTTTGTATTAATAGTGTAGGCGAAGCAAAAGCAAATGTTCAGAGCAATGAGATGAATTTGCTGGTATGAATAGCAATAACAGAAATTCCACTAGCGCTATTAAGGAGAATAAAGGCTTGGGTTACGAACGCTGGAAGCAAGACCTAAAGAATGACCTGATTGCTGGTTTGCTAGTAATAATTCCTTTAGCAACCACTATTTGGTTGACAGTTACTATTGCTACTTGGGTAATCGATTTTCTTACCCAGATACCCAAGCAGCTAAATCCTTTTGAAGGGTTACATCCTTTATTGATCAATTTATTGAACTTCGTGGTGGGGTTTACAGTACCGCTACTGAGTATTCTTTTGATTGGATTAATGGCTCGCAATATTGCGGGTAAATGGTTGCTTGATTTTGGAGAGCGTTTATTACAAGCAATCCCCTTAGCCGGTCAGATTTACAAAACACTTAAGCAGCTTTTAGAAACGCTATTAAAAGATACCAACAATAAATTTCGTCGCGTAATTTTGGTGGAATATCCCCGACCGGGAATGTGGGCGATCGCCTTTGTTACGGGTGCTGTCAACAGCGATATTCAAGCCAAAATGCCGAACCCAATGTTAAGCGTTTTTATTCCCACTACTCCAAATCCGACGACGGGATGGTATGCGGTGGTTCCTGAAAAAGACGTAGTGAACTTATCAATGTCGATAGAAGAAGCGTTCAAAATACTAATATCTGGTGGTATTGTTTCTCAAGCAGCACCTCTACCTTCTTTAGAAATTCTCAAAGAACGCAAACTAGAATCACGAGAGAAAAAGCGAAAAGTAATACCTGTTGAGGAAGGATAATATTAATTGCCGTGCCGTTTCCCAGCGTCCAGTGGCGTGGTATTTTGTGTGTCTAACCTTAATTACGAATTACTAATTATATTCATAATGCTATGCAAAACCGTCGTCCACCCCGTCAAATTGCCCGCGAACTGGCGCTGTTAAGCCTTTCTCAATTGCTTGTAAATCCTAAAACATTAACACAAGACCAATTACCCAAACTAGTGCTTGGGGCAGTACGTACCTTGAGAGTAGAAGTACAAGATAGCTTAGAAAATGCTTCTGCTGAACTACAGCGCAGTAACGACCGTATTTTAACTAGCCAAACTCGTGCTGCTGACTTAAATACAGCAAGAACAATGCTCCAGGAAGCAGTTGGATATACCCAGGTAGCAATAAATCAATTGGCTGCTACCCTTGATTTTCCAGAATTGATTCAGCTAGCCAATCAAGATAAAGATGTGCGGGAATATGCTATTGAACTTGTGAAAAAGATCGCAGCAGAACGTAAATTTATAGATGAAAAGTTATCTGCTGCTTTGGTAGATTGGCAAGTAACGCGACTTGCTCAGATAGACCGAGACATTCTTCGTATCGCTGTAGGAGAAATGGAATTTTTTAATGTTCCTGCTAAAGTAGCAATCAACGAAGCGGTGGAACTAGCCAAACGCTACAGTGGAGACGATGGACATCGATTTATCAATGGTGTTTTACGTAAAGTCGCCGAACTACATCAATCATCAGCGATCGATGAACAGTAAACAATTGATCGGAGCATTCTAAATTTGTAAAAGCATATTTCGGTATCTTGTTTAATTTACCTGTATTAAAACACTCCCATATTGATAATTGTTAATTGAATAACTGACGTTATTAGCTGCAATGGTTTTTAATTGGTTCCGTCGTCAAAACAACAAGCCTTCTGATACTTCTTCCGAACAGAAGCAGGAGCAAACTGCTGAAGAAAAAGAAGTAAGTACAGAATCAACCCAAACGCAAAATCCAGATCCAACCGCAGAAGCTACCGATCTATTAGCGTTTGCGAAAGCTGCTTACAAAAATATTCAGCAAAAGCAGCAAACAACTGAGTCAACTGAGCAATCTACATCTGATGTTGAAGAGGTTTCCGAATCTGAAGAAGTAACAGAATCTTCCCAAAAAGCAATTGAAACAGTTGCCGAATCTGAAGAAGTTGTAGATGTAGAAGAAAATACACAGCCGCCACCAGAAGAAACTACTGCAACTACTACGATAGAAACATTGGATTCAGATGCTATAGAGCAAGATGTAATACCTGTAGAAGCGGAAGTATCGCAAACAACAGCACCTGCCAATTTATCTTTTTTGGAAAGAGCTTCTTCAGAGCGAGAAGCTAAGCAGGAAAGACTTATTGCTAGTGCTATAGAATTGCCCGAAACTACACGGATAGAGCCATCGGTTGTACCATCTAATGATACAAGCAATATTGAGCAAATACCCTCCCTTCCATTTGATGAAGGATTTTTATGGTCAACAGAAGTTCTCGCAGCACAAGGTAGACGTGCCGAAGATGTTTCGATTGAAGAAATTACTTGGCTGCAAAAGTTACGACAAGGTTTAGATAAAACTCGTCGTAGTTTAGTTAACCAGCTTAAAGCAATTGTTGGTAAAGGACCGCTTAATAATGATGCAGTAGAGGAAATCGAAGCTTTGTTACTGCAAGCCGATGTTGGTGTTGAAGCCACAGATTTCATTATTAATTCTTTACAGGAAAAACTGCGTCAAGAAGCTTTACCACCAGAAGAAGGTATTGCTTACCTCAAAAAAATTCTGCGGGAGATATTGGATAAACCGCTGCAAGAATCGTCCAAAGCTGCATTTACCCCAGAAAAAGAAACTTTTAACATTTGGTTAGTGACTGGAGTTAACGGGGCAGGTAAAACTACTACTATCGGTAAAATTGCTCATTTAGCAAATAAATCTGGTTACAGATGCTTAATTGGTGCAGCAGATACCTTCCGAGCAGCCGCAGTGCAGCAGGTGAAAGTTTGGGGTGAAAGAAGCGGTGTTGAAGTGATTGCGAATCCAGGGAAAAATACAGACCCAGCAGCAGTTGTATTTGATGCGATCGCAGCCGCTCAGTCGCGATCAACCGAGTTATTACTAGTAGATACCGCAGGTAGATTGCAGAATAAGAAAAACTTAATGGAAGAATTAAGTAAAATCCGGCGAATTATTGTTAAAAAAGCTCCAGATGCCAAAGTAGAATCACTGTTGGTTCTAGATGCTACCTTGGGTCAAAATGGATTGCGACAAGCGGAGGTGTTTTCACAAGCTGCTGAACTTAGTGGTGTAGTTTTAACTAAGCTGGATGGAACTGCTAAAGGAGGTGTTGCTCTTGCGGTAGTACAGCAGTTAGGTTTACCTATTCGCTTTATCGGTGCTGGTGAAGGTATTGAAGATTTACGTCCTTTTTCTAGCTACGAATTTGTAGAAGCGTTGCTTAGTGGTTGAGCAAGTAGAAATTATCTACTGTTAATCGGCTATATGGAGCAATAATTCACAAAGAGACTTAGATTAG